>CAYQZL010000309.1:0-2524 GCA_964421975.1 uncultured Rikenellaceae bacterium | reverse complement strand
CCCCAACAACACCCTAACCTACACTCTTTCCCTACACGACGCTCTTCCGATCTACAGCGATGAAGATTTGTTGATTTGACCTACTTTTATATGATAAAATTAATTTAAGTAATAATGAAAAAGTTGTTTTTCCTCATTTTTTTGTCATTATTCTGTAATACATTATTATCAGTTGATATCCACGTATCGGTAAAAGGGAATGATAATAATGAAGGTTCTTCAGTTAAACCTTTCAGGACGATCAGTCAGGCTGCAAATGTTGCGATGCCGGGTGATATAGTTACAGTTCATACAGGTGTATACCGCGAACAGATCACTCCGCCAAGAGGTGGAAACTCTGACAATGAAAGGATTGTATATCAGGCTGCACAGGGTGAAAAAGTTGAAATAAAAGGATCAGAGATAATCAAAGGCTGGAAAAGAGAAAAGAATGATGCCTGGTCAGTGAAAATACCAAACAGCTTTTTCGGGAAGTTCAATCCATACAGGGATCTTATCCGGGGCGACTGGTTTACCCCGACTCCCAAAGATAGGAAATATCATACCGGGGCAGTTTATCTGAATGGTGACTGGTTAATGGAAGCTTCATCTTTCGGGGAAGTTATGAACCCGGCTGATGAGAAAAATCCCTTATGGTATGCAATTGTTGATTCAACAACAACAACAATATGGGCTCAGTTCAGAAATTCTGATCCAAACAGGGAAAGCGTTGAGATCAATGTAAGGCAGACAATCTTTTATCCTGATAAACCTTTTATTAATTTTATAACGTTACGGGGTTTTACACTGCAACATGCTGCAACTAACTGGGCTCCGCCTACTGCAGAACAGATGGGGCTCGTTGGAACACACTGGAGCCGTGGGTGGATAATTGAAAACAATATCGTTCAGTATTCAAAATGTGTAGGGATATCATTGGGAAAATACGGTGATGAATTCGACAATAAAGATACTGAATCCGCAATTGGTTATGTGGGTACCATCAACAGGGCACTTGCTTTTGGGTGGAATAAAGGTACCATCGGAGGACATATTGTCAGACACAATACAATTGCATTCTGCGAACAGGCAGGAATAGTAGGGAGTATGGGTTGTGCATTCAGTATAATCCATGATAATATTATTCACGATATACATGTTCGAAAGCTTTTTACCGGTGCCGAAATGGCAGGAATAAAATTCCATGGCGCTGTAGATGTTGAGATATACAAAAATCATATCTACAGAACAACCCTCGGAGTATGGCTCGACTGGATGGCACAGGGTGCACAGGTAAAAAATAACCTTATGCATGATAATTCACTTGATATATTCCTTGAAGTCAATCACGGTCCAACCCTGGTAAGCAATAATATTCTTCTTTCGGAATCAAATCTTCTTATGAATTCAAGCGGTACCGCATTTGTTCATAACCTTTTCGGTGGAAATATTAATGTTATTGCTTATGATTCCCGGCTTACACCTTATCATAAACCTCATTCAACTTTTGTTGAAAAACTACATGATAATCCCGGAGGTGATATTCAGTTCATCAATAATTTATTTGTCAATAAGGGTAATGCCAGCCAATACGGGAGGACAATACTTCCGGTTTATTTTGACGGGAACGTATTTACCAAAGGAACTGCAGGCCCTGATCCTGATGAAATGAAGGAAAGATTCGGTGAGATGAGTGAAGAGGCAAAAAAAGCTTTTAAGGATATGCAACCTCAGGATGCTGTTGTGACAAATTCACTCGATAAACCTGATTCAGATGGGACGGCAATGCTTATTTTTGAAATCGATGGATATTTTCTGGATATGGCGTTAGATAAGATGTGGCTGACGGAACAAAAAAGAAAACTGGTCACCACAAAATCTTTGAGAAAAGCTCTGGTACCTGATCTTCCTTTCATGAATCCGGATGGTTCAGAATTAATACTGGATAAGGATTATTCAGGTAATGATCGTAACAGGGAAAATCCTTCACCCGGACCGTTTGAGATCACCAAGAACGGAAGACAAAGGATAATGGTTTATTAACTATGTTTTAATTATTCAGAGTCAGTTCCCATGCACCGGGTTCATTTATAGTGAATTCAAATATCACCTCAATTTTGCCTGTCCGCATTTTATTCCATGTAAGATACTGGATTTTAACATCAAGAGGGAAAAGGACATTCTGAATGCCATACATCCTTCCCGAACGGTATTCTGAGCCGCTACTGGAGACAATTGAAAGATTTTCGATAGCAATATTGTCCGATCCCGCCTGCAGCAGTAATATCCTTACCCCTTCAATTGCACCTGATCTCTTAAAAGTGGCACGGGCAATATTAGTGCTGCGCGTTATTTTATATGCTGGAATAAGCTCTTCCCCGATATATTCGTCATTCTTCCAGTAACCGCTCATCCCGGAATCATTTTGAACAAGTTTTCCCTTACCTTCTTTCTTCCCGTTTTCCCATTCACCATCATAATAAGATCCATCCTTCCATCTGTAAAGACCTTTTCCCGATGGTAATCCTTTAACGAAAGTGCCTTC
>CAYQZL010000308.1:0-2534 GCA_964421975.1 uncultured Rikenellaceae bacterium | reverse complement strand
GAAGGGCAGCGGATCCTGAATGGGACTGGAAGTCAACCACCAGCAGCGATGAAGCGATAGGACATATTTTTGCATTCGGGGCAATTGCAGAACTGGTTGATGAACCAGAGATCAGGGAAAAAGCAATAACACTTATTGACACCCTGATGTCACATATAGTTAAAAATGATTTTTATCTGGTCGACTGGAATGGTGAACCAACATTGTGGGGCAAATGGAATCCGGAATATGTGAATGCCCGGCCTGTAATTGTTGGTGACAGAAAACTGAATTCTTCAAATATAATCGGGATGCTTCAGACCGCTTATCATTTCACGGGGAAGGAAAAGTACCGGGACACTGCTTTTTATCTGATGAGAGAACATGGTTATCTTGAAAATATGATGAGGCCCATGAATGAGATCGGACCCGCTCCTGAATCTGCTGATCCATGGAGCAGAATGTTGTCTGAAGAGTGGAACCATTCCGACGATGAAATGTATTTCTGTGGATACTGGGGATTATACAGGTATGCATTTGACGATACACTTAAATCAAAGTACCGTGACGCCATTATTGATCACTGGGAAATTGAGAGGCCGGAAAAAGAAGGACTATGGAACATTATGACTGCACTGACCGGGGTTAAGGATTTTGATCTTGAAGAAGCAATATGGTATCTTCAGGAATATCCCCTGGATCTGACAGACTGGTCAGTACAAAACAGTCACAGAAAAGATATTGAACTCATTGATCCGGGATTCAGAAGGCAGACTACAAAAGAAGTTTTGCCTCCTGATGAACTTCCGGTTTCAAGGCATAATGCAAACCGTTTCCGCCTTGACGATAACGGAGCGGGAAGATCTGAATACAGCGCCGGTGATATATGGCTTCTACCATATTGGATGGGCAGATACCTTGGTGTGATCGGCAAGGCTGAAATACCGGTTATAAAATAATTCTGTTATTTATTTCCCTGATACCTTTTCATAACCTCCCTCCAGGTGGTAATAATAATATCATTTTCTTTAAAGAATTCCTTTACAAGCGGATCTGAGAACATCCGGGCTTCCCAAACCCTCTGCTGCCATGAGTTTGTTATCGTTTTAAGGTTATCCGTTTCAACAGAAGGGTGAAATATTATCTCGGTAAGTCCCGGCTTCAGTGAAGACACAAGTGCAAAAAAATTGTCCCTCTTGTTCTCATATGAATCGCCGTCCGGAACGCTGGAGAAATTATCAAGTTTAGGAAGATCATATTTATTTAAAAGTTCCACCACATCAGTTGTTATCGGATAACCTTCCCTTTTAAAGTTCTCAGCTATTGCAGGATCTGAGAGATCAATGGCATTTGCCGGCAGGTTATATTCTTTTGCCAGTCTCAGAAAGACTTCGAGGTATTCAATTGAACCGTAAAGTGTACCCATATGTGTGTCTATATGGCCCGGTTTAAAACCCATCGCCAGCACCTTATCTATCTGGGCCCGTACTTCCGTCTCAACTTCCTTTGCAGAAGCGTGCATCAGAACATCAGGTACATCATGCCACATCATTCCTTCAGGATCGGTCAGACCCGGTACTTCTGCAGTATCCGCCACAGGGCCCCATCTCCATGTCTTCCATTCGCTGGTAAGGGTTGTATGTATGCCAATATCAGGCGAATCCTGTGTTTTTGCCCATTCAATGAGTTCTTCAGCATAAGCACAGGGCACCATGACTGCAGCAGACTGAATATCTCCTGACTCAAAATAGTTTTTCACTGCTATATTTGCTTCCTGACACATCCCTGCATCATCACAGTGAAGCAATATTACTTTTTTCCCTGATGGAAATCCAAGCTTTTCAGCATTGGTTAACGGAGTTTCCGATCCACATGATAAGATAATGGCCATAAGCACCGGGAAAGACATAAGTGTCAGAATAAGTCGGCGTTTCGATGTTCCCATAATATGAAATTTTTAAAATTATCCGGCGTCTGCCTGATCCATTGGTTCCGTAATTTTTTGTACCACTCTGAACTGCTGGAAAAACTCCCTTGCAATAACTCTAAGTAATGTATATACGGGTACGGCAAATAACATCCCCACGATACCTGCTATACCTCCCCCTATAATAATTATCAGGAATATCTCAAGAGGATGTGATTTTACACTTCTTGAATAAATTACGGGAATCAGAATATTATTATCTATAAAATTAGCCACTATAAAAGTACCCAGAAGCTTTAATATCAATGGCAGGATCTCGTTATATGATCCTCCCGCCAGAGTCGAGATAATGCCCAGCGATATTCCTATTGCCCCGCCGATCAGTGGTCCGAGATATGGGATGATATTCATGAGACCTCCGAAAAACCCTATAAGTAATGCATTTTTTATTCCGAAGATCTTCAGGGATAAGGTAATGATGGTCATTACCCCGATCACTTCAAGAATAACACCGATATAATACCTGATCAGAAGACTTTTTGACTCAACCACCACTTTCTTTGTAGCCGGATGATGTTTTTCAGAGATCGGAAGAGCACACGTCTGAACTCCAGTCACCGCTCATTAT
>CAYQZL010000307.1:0-2538 GCA_964421975.1 uncultured Rikenellaceae bacterium | reverse complement strand
ATAATGAGCGGTGACTGGAGTTCAGACGTGTGCTCTTCCGATCTAAGCTCCGGATCTCCGTCATCAAGATTTGTTGCAAAGTTATCTGTTGACTGAGGACCCGCGTCCTCATTGACGGTCCGGTTCCCTGCCAGTGAAAATGTGGGAGGATCATTGACCGCCGTCACTGTAAAGGTACTTGCATCGCTTCCTGTAAGTGATCCCTGATCGGTAGCAGTAAATGTGATTGTGTTACTTCCGTTCCAGTCATCATCCGGAATACCGATGGTAGCAATCCTGTTCACTATTGAAACCGTTAAACCGGAATTGCCCGAATAAGTCCATGTTATATCAGCATCAGAGCTCTCTGCATCATCAACAAATTCATCAAGGTCTATGGTGGCAAAAGCTCCGCCTTCGTCAACATTCTGATCGGGTATATTCCCTACCACGGGAGCAGTATTAATTGTAATATGGAACTGGTAGGGAGTTGCATAGCTTCCGACTACCATATTTGCAGTGAAAGGCAGTGTTTCATTAACATCATATACCTCATCTTCGTCAGGATCATAATATTTAAATGTTAATGTTTCCCCGGAAGAAAGATCACTATAGCACATCAGAAAGAATACAGCTCTGGGGTCTATAAATGTACCCCCGATTACACCCCGGCACTCCTCACCCACGAAAGCAGCAAGAGTTCCTTTAGTAACAAGATCGGGACCTAGATTAACAACGGCAGTAACACTTCCGTTGAACTCATAATCTGCAGGGTTCACTGTCCAGCCTGGTGCCTGGCCGGCTAAATAGCCGGTTGACAACATGAATATCAGTGCCGGTAAAATCTTTCCGAGACTTCTCATTATCGATCTAATAAATAATTATTACAAAAATCAGGGTATCCGTATAACTTTCTGTACAATAAAATTGTCGCCTGCCTGCAAACGGAGATAATATATCCCGGCAGGTTCATCATTACATATCCACTCTACCGAATATCTGTCAGTATCAAGCTTCTGATCAAGCAGTACCTTTACAATTTTTCCGTACTGATCAGTAATTATCAGTTTTACATCAGATGATCCGTTAATATTGAATTCAATTTTCAAATCTTCACTGAAAGGATTCGGATATACATTTAATTCCATCCGGTTTGAAATTTCATCCATTGCCGATTTACTGTCCGTAACAATATTCAGCTTAAACGGCTTAAGTAAACCGGAAATGATCATATCTGAGTTAAAAACTATATTTTCCAGACAGTTATAAAACCTGTTATTTTCAGAATCAAAATATCTGAAAGTAACAATCTCTCCTTCAACTATATTACTATGAACCATAAGCGGGAAGATCCAGGAATCCATGAAATCAATATATATTCCGTGGCTCATACCCCGTATCTCATCTCCGATGAAGGCATACAAAATATCTTTGGCGGAACCGGTCTCTGCTCCGTCTGCAATGATTTTTGCTGTGACTGAACCATTGTATTCATAGTTCCGGGGAGAGAAGGATTTTTCCGGGAATCTTTCCGTAACAATATTTCCGCCTTTTGATGGTGAAGACGGATATTGAAGAATGTCAGGGGCGGATAACCTTATCATATACCCTTCTGCAGGAGTCATTGAACTCATTCCTCCCTGCCATCCCCACGTACCGGTATATTCAGAAAAAGTAACCTGGTTTTTAATATTATCTCCAACCGCAGGCGTAATTGATGCAAGTGCATCATTGATTGGTAACTGGAAAGTTGGGATATAACCGATCCAGTTCCATCCCGCGACCAGATTAATCGGAGTGGTGCTGATATCTGCCGGTGTTCCGCAGAAGTCAATGCCTGTGGCATTCTGAACCCTGATTATATAAAGTTTCTCTGGTTCAATCTCAGGAAGTATTCCAACCCATCCGTCTTCGGAAGAATAGAATGAAAATTCGGTCTGGCTTTTTATATAGTCACCGTCAGTAAATCCTGAAGAAAGGATATTGTCCAAGGACATATCACTTGTAAGTGTATTGACAGAGAACCAGTTCCATCCGGGGACGAAATCGATATTGAAGTTAGAATAAAAATTTATCGTAGCATCTGCGCTGCTGGGAGTACAAGTTCCGTTGCTTATTGTCCATCGCAAAACGTAAGTTCCGTATGTATCTGCCTCAAAAGTCGAACTCCCGTTTACCTCATCGTTGAACGTTCCTGTCCCTCCGCTTACTATGCTCCAGACTCCTGTTCCAACAGTAGGTGTATTACCCCCGAGTGCTCCACTGGTTAGTGTTCCGCAATAATTCAGAGGAGAAGCCGTAATTGTTGCAGTTGTTGGTGATTCATAATAATTTACCGTAACATCTGCGCTACTTGGAGTACAAGTTCCGTTGCTTATAGTCCATCGCAAAACGTAAGTCCCGTATGTATCTGCCACAAAGGTCGAACTCCCGTTTGCCACATCGCTGAATGTCCCGGTTCCTCCGCTAACTATGCTCCATTCTCCTGTTCCAACGATAGGTGCATTACCCCCGAGTGCTCCACTGGTTAGTGTTCCGCAATAATTCAGAGGAGAAGCC
>CAYQZL010000306.1:0-2563 GCA_964421975.1 uncultured Rikenellaceae bacterium | reverse complement strand
GTTTTTAACCACCCCGGCCGGGAAAGCAGAATTGTAAACATTTCAAAATCAGCAAGCCCGGCCACCCCTCCTTGAAAAAAGGAGGAGAAACTTTAGACTCCAACCGCCCCAGGTTGACAGCTGTGGCCTGAGACGGGAAGTAACTTTGATCCTCAAAACTTCTAGGCTGACGATTATCCCGTAAGAGCCCTTATTACCCGGAAAGAAGTCATTATTGAATCAGGAATAGGATAAAAGATTTTTTCTTTATAAAATCTTTATAATCCGGCAGACATATTTTATTTTCTGCTTATGGATCCGGGTATAATATTGCGCCGTTTATAACCGGGAGTCTTCATATGAAGCTGATCCATCCATATTTAATACTGAGAATTTTAAGTACAATTCTGCTGATAGAGACAATTGCCTTTCTAGTGTGTCTTCCTGTAACTATAATCTATAACGAATCAGCTGCACCATTTTTACTTTCATCACTTGTTACCGGAATACTGTGTGTTTTTCTCAGAGTTCTGACCGGAAAACCTGTCACCGATAGAACAAGTAACCGGGATTCATTCCTTACAGTGACAATTTCATGGTTGCTTTTTCCGGTTTTCGGATCATTTCCTTATATCTTCAGTCACACAATACCATCATTTGTAAATGCATTTTTTGAATCGGCATCCGGATTCACAACTACAGGTGCTTCTATATTGAAGGACGTTGAAATACTGCCGTATTCAATATTGTTCTGGCGCAGTCTGACTCACTGGATTGGAGGTCTGGGAATTATTGTTCTGGTAATCCTTATCCTTCCTTCACTCCGTGTTTCCGGATACCAGCTTTTCAGCCTGGAATCCTCACTGAAAGAAAAGATCCATCCGAAAACCAAAGGAATAGCCTTCAGGATCATGTTTATCTATGCAGGCCTGACATTTCTGGAGACCATATTTCTTGTAGCCGGAGATATGAATCTGTTCGACAGTTTATGTCATTCTTTCGGTACAATTGCAACAGGAGGGTTCTCAACAAAAAATACCAGTCTAATGTTTTATTCGCCATACAGTCAATATATTGTAATGATATTTATGTTTCTGGCAGGGACAAGTCAGGTAGTCTATTATTATCTTGTGAAATTGAATTTCAGAAAGGTCCGGTATAATGAAGAGTTCTGGTTTTACCTGGCCATTGTGCTGGCTGCAGGAGTCCTGGCATTTCTGATACTTTTTATCAATTCCGGGAAATCTCCTTCAGAGTCTTTAAGGGAAGGATTTTTTCAGGTAATTTCCATCATCACATGTACAGGTTTTGCAAGTTCTGATTTTATTTTCTGGCCTCTGCCAGGATTGATGCTGATCTTTTTGCTGATGTTTTCGGGTGGAAGCACAGGATCAACAAGCGGAGGGATAAAAATAGCAAGGCATCTTGTAATGCTGAAAAACATTAAAAAGGTTCTCAGCCGTTTAAATCATCCCCAGATAGTACAACTTGTAAAGCTGAACGGCAATCAGATAGAACAACGTACAAATATTTCCATAATATCTTTTATAATGCTCTATCTGTTCGTATTCTTTCTCGGAACAGTAGCTCTTACCTTAGTTGGATCAGATCCGGTCAGCTCTGCCAGCTCGGTGGCCACATGTCTTGCTGGGATTGGGCCAGGACTTGGTACAGTTGGCCCTATGAGCAACTATTCCGCAATGCCGGTCATAAGTAAAATAATCCTGAGCATTGTAATGATAATCGGCAGACTTGAAATTATTCCTGTATTGGCACTTTTCTCAAAATCTTTCTGGAAATTATAACTGAATATTTATTGATTTTTCAAATAGAACTGTTTTATTATCCATTACTATGTAAGAGCAATTGAATTAGTTATTCCTGTATAAATCCGCCTTTTTCAACTAAATTCCCGGTAAAATGTTCGATATAATGAAAAACCTATATTTGTATAAGAATTTACTTATCTGAGAATTCATAAACTATAAATACCGATAATACCATATGAGTGAGTTAATCAACAATTCAGAATCCAGAAAAACAAAACTAAAGGAGTTGATCCTCAGACTCCATAAAGGCGAGAATCCTGCTGATGTCCGTGCCGAACTTATCAGTACTCTCCGCCAGATACCATACGGTGAGGTTGTAGAGGTTGAACAGGAACTGATAAAGGAAGGATTACCTGAAACAGAGGTTCTAAAGCTTTGTGATGTTCATGGTGAAGTACTTGACGGCCACATTGATCTGAGTGGGGCCAGGAAGATACCCGATGGCCATCCGGTAGATGTATTCAGAAAGGAAAATATTGAACTGCTGAAAGTAACAGACAAGGCCACAAGCCTTCTCGGAACTCTTTACGCGGTAAGAGATGACAATTTTAAAGAGCATGCCCTCAGGCTGCAATCCTGCTTCAATGAGCTGATGGATATCGACAAGCACTACAAACGAAAGGAATATCTCGTCTTTCCTTTTCTTGAGAGTAAAGGAATTACAGGTCCGCCAAAAGTGATGTGGGGGAAACATGATGAAATACGCGAACAACTGAAAGGATGTATTGAGATACTGAAAGCAGATGGACTGAAAA
>CAYQZL010000305.1:0-2611 GCA_964421975.1 uncultured Rikenellaceae bacterium | reverse complement strand
GGCCTGCAGAAAAGATCGGTGATCGTCAAGGAAACACTTCCTGTTGAAAATGGTGAGATACGTTTTACCGGTGCCTTCAGGTATGATGGCTATTCACTTTTTGATATTCTCGATAAAATAATAATTAAGAAGGCCAATGAAAGCCAGTACAGTTCAGTGATCGATCTTTTTGCCGGGATAGAAAATGATGAGGGAGAACTGGCTGTATTCTCATGGGGTGATATTTATTATCCCAATAACCTGCACAGGATAATCATTGCATCAGATGTCACAAGGATAGTTCCGTCAAAAACAAAAGAACTGTGGGAACTACCGGTGAAGAGCCGCGTGGTGGCAGCATCTGATCTGATCACAGTAAGGAATATTTCAAATCCGGTAAGAATTACCCTGAGATCATTCCCCGTTTCTTACAGGATGAACAGGGGAATGTCGCCGATGTACAGTCCGCTGATAAAAATTTTCCATAACGGTAAGAAGCTGGGAGAGATGGAATCTTTGCCCGGAATACCGGTCTGTAAAACCTTTGAATCAGTATTTTATGGAAGAGGAAGGGGAATTCATTCAACAACACCTTTTACCGGCCCTTTACTGAAGGATGTTCTGAAGGATTATTACCCTCAGGAGACGCAGATGCTTCAAAGAGGGGTTTTATGTTTTGCGGGACTGGATGGTTACAGATGTGCCGTATCATGTTCAGAGCTCTTTAACAGGAATGATCAGCAGGAATTTCTCCTGATAAGGATGAAGGAAGGAGAAGAAGGTGGTGTATGGAGGATGTTTGCAGCCTGCGACTTTTTTTCTGACAGAGCTGTTAAATCACTGAATGAGATTCATTTGGAACTTTTTTAAAGAATATTACATATAGCTGATTATGAGTGTTATTACTGTTTCAGTTCTGGTGCTGGTAAGCATTCTGGCGATTATTTTCCTGACTTCAACCCTGAAGCTTAACGCCTTTGTTTCTCTCTTCCTTGTATCAGTTTTTCTTGCACTTACCACCCTTCCCGCTGATACAATAATAACTTCAATTAAACAGGGATTCGGTAACACGATGGGATCGATAGGATTCCTGATCATCTTCGGTGCAATGATAGGGGTGATCCTTGATAAAACAGGTGCCACTCTGAGCATAGCGAACTATATTCTCTCAAAGACCGGAGAAAAGAACAGTCCCCGCGCACTGGGAATTACAGGCTTTATAACAGGTCTTCCTATATTCTGCGATTCCGGATTCATAGTATTAAGCGGACTGGCAAAAACATTCAGTGCCAGATCGAAAATTCCGGTTGCATATATGGCAACTGTACTTGCCACTTCACTTTATTCGGTACATTGTCTTATTCCCCCTCATCCGGGAGCACTTGCAGCAGCCGGAATAATGAATGTGAATGTAGGGAATCTGATTCTGGTGGGCATCCTGTTTGCAGTCCCCGGCGCTCTTGCTGCATATCTGTGGGCCAGGCTGATGGTAAAAGGAAAGAATTACCAGCCTTCACAGGAAGCAGGAACAGATATTGTCCTGAACAAGAAAGATCTGCCTCCTGTTTTTCTTTCATTCCTGCCAATAGTTGTACCCTTGTTACTGATAACAGTCAAATCGCTGATCAATCTGTTTGACAGTGAAGGAACAGGTATTCTGGCCAGAATTTTCTATTTCCCGGGTGATCCGGTGTTTGCTCTTGCAACCGGAGTTCTCCTTGGACTGATATTGCTGCGGGAGAAAACGATCAGTTCTGTTAATGCACTTTTTTCCGATGCCATTGTTAAGGCAGGCCCCATTCTGATAGTTACAGCAGCAGGGGGAATGTTCGGTATGGTCATAAAATCGACCGGTGTGGGAGAAGAAATGGGAAAACTGCTTGCCGGTACAAATGCAGGTTTGTTCGTCCCCTTTCTGATAGCTTTGATCATGAAAACCGCACAGGGATCATCAACCGTCGCAATAATCACAACAGCTTCCTTTGTTCTTCCAATGATACCGGTACTGGGACTGGATTCGGAATGGGGGCGGCTTCTTGCAATGCTTTCGATGGGAGCCGGATCAATGGCTGTGTCGCATGCAAATGATTCATATTTCTGGGTAGTCACAAATTTCTCCGGACTGGATATTAATACAGCCTTAAGGGTTTATTCAACGTCAACTATAATAATGGGATCCGTGGTATTTGCATTGATCTGGATTTCATCTTTCATTCTGATATAAAACCATTATATTCAATAATGATTATGAACAACCGTGAAATTGCCAGGCAGATACTGATGGAAGGTATAAAGGGAGTTCTTCCCGGAAAGCTCATCACTGATCTCGTTTCAGTGAGAGGTTCAGTTCTGAAAACAGGCTATTGCAGTTATGACCTTACAAAACTGGATCGGATCTTCGTAATCGGTGCCGGAAAAGCAAGTGCAGCGATGGCACATTACCTCGAATCGGTAATCGGCAGCAGAATAACAGGTGGATATATTGTTACCAAATATGGCTATTCTTGCAGGTTAAAATATATTACTGTGGCAGAAGCCGGTCATCCGGTGCCTGATCCCGAAAGCTATAAGGCAGCAGAAGAGATACTCAGGATTGCATCCGGTGCATCTGAAAATGATCTTGTGATCTGTC
>CAYQZL010000304.1:0-2651 GCA_964421975.1 uncultured Rikenellaceae bacterium | reverse complement strand
CACGGTTTTTAGCGCCGTAGGCGCTTACTGTTTATAGAACAACGGGCATCCCACCAACCACCCAAAGCGCCGTAGGCGCGATCAGGAAATATTCTGCCCCTCCGGGGCAGGTTAAAAAAAGGATAGGTTTGTTCTATAAACAGGTCGCCGCTACGCGGCTTTAAAAAGGAGGGGAATGGCTATTCTATAAACAGACCACCGCTACGCGGCTTTAAAAAGGAGGGGAATGGCTATTCTATAAACAGGTCGCCGCTACGCGACTTGAAAATGGATAGGAATGACTATCCTATTAACAGGCTACGCGGAATCATTCCAACAATATAATCCTCTCTACTACTTCTCACCGTGAAAGATTCTTCGCTTCACTTCGTTCCGCTCAGAATGACAGGCATTTATTATAAATGAAGGGAGGGAAGCCGGGGCGTTTTGCTGCTACCTTTCTTTATAGACCAAGAATTTTTCAAAACGCCCCGGCTTCCCTCCCCTGCCTCTTCGATACACCTGTCATCCCGAGCGACAGCGAGGGATCTCGTCGTTTTACAGCTTTGTTATTTAGATCAGAGCCATTAAAAAACGTATTAAAAAACGTATTTTAATACATATTAAAAAACGTAGATAAATATTACCGGACTGCAGATCCGGATTGAACATAAATTTTTATTTTTGACAAAATCCTTTAATATGATCCTGCCGGCACTTTCGGATATCAGGGAGGCTTACGGACGAATAAGACCATTTATTCATCAGACCCCGGTGATGACATCAGCACAGATAAACAGGATATTTGGCTGTGATCTCTTTTTCAAATGTGAGAATTTCCAGAAAGTAGGAGCTTTTAAATTCCGTGGAGCTTCTAATGCAGTATTACAGCTATCTGATGAAGATAAAAAGAAAGGTGTTGTGACCCATTCATCGGGCAACCATGCTGCAGCACTTGCCCTGGCTGCAACAATGAACGGAGTTAAACCCTATATAGTGATGCCGGAAACGGCACCGGAAGTAAAGAAGAATGCAGTTGCAGGCTACGGGGCAGAGATCACATTCTGTAAACCAACGCTTGAATCACGCGAAAGTACTGCACGGGCGATCATTGAAAGAACAGGTGCCGTGCTGATCCATCCCTACGATAATTTCAATGTTATCTGCGGACAGGGAACTGCCGCTCTTGAACTAATGAATGTGGTCAATGATCTCGATATAATAATTGCCCCGGTAGGAGGGGGAGGATTGTTAAGCGGAACATCTACAGCCGCAAGAGCTCTCAGTCCGGGTATAAAGATCATAGCGGCAGAACCCCTGAATGCAAATGATGCCTGGAAATCATTCACAAGTGGTGTCCTTGCTCCATCAATTAATCCCAATACCGTGGCTGACGGATTACTCACATCTCTGAGTGAACTGACTTTTTCAATTATCAGGAAAAATGTAGATCAGATATTTACCGTAAGTGAAGAATCAATAATAAGTAGCATGCTGCTTATATGGGAAAGAATGAAGATAATAATTGAACCCTCTTCGGCAACAGTACTTGCTGCTGTTAAGGAAAATCCGGATTTTTTCAGGGGAAAACGGACGGGACTGATTATAAGCGGAGGGAATGTCGATTTCCGGAAGTTACCATTCTGATCTTTAACTACTTGCTCACCCCTCACCCCTCATCTCTCACCCCTCAGTAAAGCTATCTTTTTACTGTAAAATAAGCAGCAACCGGATAATGATCGGAATATCTTACCTTCAGTATATCGAAGGATTTACATTCAAGAGCATCATCAAAGAGGATATAATCAATCCTGTTTGCCGGATAATTACCCCTGTAGGTAAAACCTGCGCCGTATCCTGAATTTACAAATGCATCGCTGAGACCTTTACGTATCCTGGAATAGGTATATGAAACGGGAGTATCATTGAAGTCTCCGGTAACAATCACCGGATACCTGGATAGATTGATCTGTCCCTTAACGAGTTCAGCCTGCTGCGCCCTTCTCGTGAAGCCGTTTTTAAGGCTGAGTGATAATTCCTTCATTTCGCCCAGTGTCTTTCCTTCTTCCTGCCTTGACAATTCTTCAATAAATGATTTCTCCATACTCTTAAGCTTGAACGACTGGAGATGGTTATTAAATATCCTGAAAGTGTCTTTCTTAATCAGTATATCGGTATAAATTGTCAGCCCTGGTGACCTCGGATGAATGATCTCACCTCTGCCGATTATGGGAAACCTGCTGTAAGTGACAATCCCGTAATATCTGTTCCTTCCGCTGCCGATCATCTTCATATGGAAATGGTATCCGGGACCGAGGTGATCCCTGATCTCACTCACTTTCTGGTTTGGATTTCCGGTACCATAGAATTCCTGCAGACAGAGAATATCTGGTTGTTGTTTCCCGAGAAAATCAATCACACTTTTTTCAGAGCCTTTTCCCCTCTCAAAGGCATTGAAGAGACGGACGTTATAGCTCAGCACCTGGAAAGTCCCGTCCTTCTCACCATCCGGTCTTGACAATCTGAAATAATTTGCCAGATGAGAATAACCGGCAACAATGACAATAACCGAAATAAGGGCTTCATATTTCAGTAAAACGGCCCAGGTTATTATCAATAAGATATTTATAAGGAGCAGGTAAGGATATGCAAGGCCAATGATAGCGGGTAAA
>CAYQZL010000303.1:255-2703 GCA_964421975.1 uncultured Rikenellaceae bacterium | reverse complement strand
TCATCTCTCATCTCTCATCTCTCATCTCTCATCTCTCACCGCTTTCTTATAAATTTTTCCGAACTTTGAATTGAATCAGATAAAATGCAGATGATGTATCACATCCTGGATATTTTCTTCGTTATCTTCCATTCTTCGCTGGTACTCTTTAATATATTCGGCTGGATATGGAAGAAAACGAGGATTTTTAATCTCATTACACTGGGGCTTACGGGCGGGTCATGGGTCTTTCTGGGAATGCTAACCGGGACTCCGGGTTACTGTCCGCTTACCGACTGGCACTTCAGTGTACTTGAGAAGCTTGGAAAAACAGATCTTCCGGATTCTTATATGAAATATCTGGCCGACAGGATTACCGGACTGGATATAAGTGCTTCACTGGTTGACAATGTTACCCTGTATACATTTCTTGCAGCATTACTTATTTCTGTAATTCTGAATATCAGGGATCTGATAAATAGAAAATCCCTTCAGAAAGTTCAAAGCTGACTGAAGGGATCGTAAAGTTAATTTCTCCGGGTATTTCTCTTATCTGCGCAGGATGCCGCCGAGGAGCGAACCCAGAATACCTTTGTTTTTTGTTGAAGTGCTGCCTCCGCCTTTAAGGATGAATCCTGCAACATCATCAATAATGCTGCCGTCACCGTCAGCATCGAGCAGTGATCCGACACCTCCGATACCCGCGTTACCTGTATCTCTCTTTTTGGTGAGCGCACCCAGAATGAGGGGTGCAAGTGCAGGGATCATTTTCATGATCACCGAAGGATCGATGTTCATCTTCTTGCTGAGCGCCTGAGCAGCCATAGTACCTCCCTGATCTCCGATCAATCCGCCAAGGTTTGGGTCAACGGTGTCATCGTTGAGTTTGTTCGAGATAAGGTCTTTGATGTTGTCAAGCACGGATGAGTCACCATATTTGTTCAGGATATGATCCACTCTTGCATCACCTCCGCGATCATCTTTCTGTCTTTTAAGTCCGCCCAGGATCAGTGGTGCAAGCTGGGGAATAAGCTTCTGAACCGTACCCTTGTCCACATTCAGATTGGAAGACATCTGTTGTGTAACTGCCGGCCCATAGGTCTTCATGAATTCATCAATAAAATTTGCCATGTTTAAATTAGATTTAATTTATTTAGAGAAATAAGTTGATATACAAAATCCATACCGGGATCCGGAAAACTTAAAGATAACAAAGATCGCCGGATAATTATAAAATATGTTAAAAATAATAAGGTAAGTATCCTTATAAATCTATCCCTATTATTTCATGATCAGGGATTTCCGGGATTGTAACAACAACAATGTTTTTCTGATGATCATAAGGAACTTCTTTGTCACTTATCAGTAGTTTAATCCTGCTTGCTTTTATCCCTTCAGGCAGTCTTATATTAACCTGTGCAGTCACAGGTATAAGTTCTCTGAAAGGACCTTTTACCATCATCGGATTTGTCAGGTTTACCAGGTGAACTGCAATTGAATTTTCCTGTCGCCATGCAGTAACATCGATAACACCCGGACCTTTTACCTCAACAAAAGGCTCTTCATTGAGTGTCCAGAGTATGGTGTTTCTGATGAGTCTTCCATGATCAGCACACATGATCTGCCAGAACGTACGGTCAATATCATTCGGGAAATAGACCATCCTGTTCTTCCCGTTATCCTGAAGGTAAAGCTCTCTTATATCTGTTTCCGGGCTACGGGGATAAACATGTTCCATAGGAAGATCAGGGTAAGTTGGTATGAGAGTAACTGGCTTTGGAAATTCTATAAGTGGCTTTACATTTATCCTGTTTACAGTATTGATTATCCGGTATGCATCTTCCAGTCCTTCAAGGACAGGATGGAATCCCGATGCAAGAGGTTCTTTTCGCAACCTGAGGTAGCTGTTTTGCATAGGTCCTTCTACGCTTCCGTCGTAAGTGATCCCGAACAGATCTCTAAGACCGAAATCACTTCGTTTCTTTCCGTTCTCATCATAAAGTGAAGTTTCGAAAGTCGCAAGCAGGCTGCCCCCGTTATCAGTAAATTGTCTTAACTGATCACATTGCCGGTCAGACAAAGTAGCAATGTTAGGAAGAATTAGTAATTTGAATTGTCTGATATGTTCCTGATCCAGCAATCTGTCATTGACCATTTCAAACGGGATCCTGGCTTCCACCAGGGCATGATACATACCCTGGCCATGGTCAGCGCTTCTCTGCTGCCATCTTTCTGCTCCATAATTCCTCGATTGTTCGGTGAAGACCATTCCAACTCTTGCAAGGGAACCAGTATTTCTTAAATAGCGTTCAATCCTGTAATGTGTATTATATATTTTTTCCACAACATCAAGCCAGCGGCGGTCATAGAGTACTCCCGAGAATTTTGTGAACCATGGCCTCATACCGTTTGCTCTTCCTTCGGCGACCCAGATCCTGATCTCTGCTTCTGTCTGGACAGAATCCTTCC
>CAYQZL010000303.1:0-245 GCA_964421975.1 uncultured Rikenellaceae bacterium | reverse complement strand
CCTGTAATTACTTTATCTGGAAAACCGTTCGGTATGAAACGCGACGTGACTTTTCTCTTTCTTATCACCTCATCCCACAGAAGCCATAATTCTCTTAGTCGTCCCGTACTCCATTCTGTATATTTCTGATAAACTGGATCAAACCTGTCGCTCTTCATCGGCAGTTCATAACCCGAATATTCCCTGAAGTTCTTTCTGCAGTGTTCGCAATAGCAAATACCATGTCCGGCCCAGCGATTTGAAAA
>CAYQZL010000302.1:0-2785 GCA_964421975.1 uncultured Rikenellaceae bacterium | reverse complement strand
AGGTGCCGCAAAGTACGCAAAGCTAATTTGTTTAAAAGTATACCTTTGCGCACTTTGCGCAAATCTTTGCGCTCTTTGCGGTTAAAAAAAACATAAACTGAAATTTAAAACTCATAACAATGGATCAAACAGTTAATCCCTGGAAAGCAAACCTCACTAACGGAGTTATTTTTGCCCTCATCGGAATTGTATATTCCCTTGTAATTTATTTTCTCGATCTCTCCTTCAACAAAGTACAGGGTTGGATTTTTATGCTCGTTCAGATCATAATTCTTTTTTTCCTTGTGAAATCTTATCGCGACAATTATAAATACGGCATTATCACCTATGGCCAGGCTCTTGGTGCCGGAGTGATCATTTTTCTGTATTATGCGATAATAATGGCGATATTTACATATATACTGTATACCGTAATAGATCCTGATCTTATTGACAAACAGCTTGCATTCACTGAAGAGGAAATGCTCAAAAGAGGAATACCGGATGAAGCGGTTGAAGCAGGGATGAAAGTACAGACAAAGATGATGAAGCCGGCCATAATGGCTCCTTTGAGTATATTTGGCAGTATGATACAGGGACTTATCATGTCTCTTATTGTTGCTGCTTTTGTCAGGAAAGAAGGCAATCCTCTGATTGATACTCCTGAAAATTAATCACTTCATCTTTCTATGATGGATCTTTCAGTAGTTATTCCCGTATATAATGAAGAGGAATCTGTTCCCGAACTGACGGAATGGATAGAAAGAGTCTGCAGGCAGTCTGACATTTCATTTGAGATAATAATTATTGACGACGGAAGTTCGGATTCATCATGGAAAATAATCAGGGATCTTGCATCTTCAAAATCCTTTATCAAAGGAATAAGGTTCAGAAGGAATTATGGCAAAGCTGCTGCACTGCATACCGGCTTCGCGGAAGCTTCCGGAGATATTGTCATAACAATGGATGCTGATCTCCAGGACAGTCCCGATGAGATCCCTGAACTGATAAGAATGATAAGAGAGGAAGGATATGATCTTGTATCTGGCTGGAAGAAAAAACGTTATGATCCCTTTATCAAACGTTCAACAAGCCGTATTTATAACGGAACAGCCAGGTTATCTTCCGGGATCAGGCTTCATGATTTCAACTGCGGACTGAAAGCTTACCGGAGCGAGGTGATAAAGAGCATCGAGGTTTATGGTGAAATGCATCGTTATATCCCGATGCTTGCCAAAGAAGCCGGATTCAGGAAGATTGGTGAGAAGATCGTGGAGCACAGACCGAGGAAATATGGCAGCACAAAATATGGTCTCGACAGGTTCATGAAAGGCTATCTCGATATGCTTACAATCGGATTCATTACCCGCTTCGGGAAAAGTCCTATGCATCTGTTCGGATCGCTGGGTACGATAATGTTCCTGATCGGACTGATAATGGCAGCTTACCTTGGGATCAGGAAGCTTGTATGTGTAAGTCATGGTCTGAGGGCTCCTCTTGTGACCGACAGTCCATATTTCTATATTGCACTTACAGTAATGGTAATCGGATCTTTTCTTTTCCTTACCGGATTTCTGGGTGAGCTGATAAACAGAACTTCGTCAGAAAGAAATCTTTATCTGATACGGGATAAGGTGAATCTTTAAAAAATAGCCTGGTTTTTCTATAATGACTTTTCGATAACAGAAAGAATATATTATCTGTGATACCTTAATTTCCTGTATAAGGGAATTAATGGATTTTTGGGAATAATAATCACAGATTCATCCATGACAAGTTGTAATATCCCTCACACATGCTCTGAAAGAGCTTAATATGAATAACCCCCGGTGCAACCGGGGGTGGATAGCTAACCATGAGTGCACAGCTCTGAAGAGCCTGCCCCGCTCTGCGGGGAGCTGGATATTAAACCCTTTCCGGGTTTGGGATCGTTATAGCTCCTATACCCCCAGTTCCACTGGGGGTTATTCACATCAACGCCGCTTTCGCGGCTTAATATCCGGAAGATCGCCACATATAATTACAGAGTTGCTTTGAATTCAGAAGTATCGAGAAAACCATTTGTTATTCCAAACTCCGTTGTTCGTTTATCGATGCTTCCTGTTCTCAAATCAAAAAGCATCCACTACAAAGACAGGTACTTTTTAATCAATAATCCCCGTGGAAGGGGATGAATGACAATAGAAAGAAATGTGAAACGAATCTTAAATTTCCCGAAGGGAATTAATGTCAACAGAACATGATTATTACAGATATACATTTCCCTCAGGGAATAAACGCAGGTTATTTTCAGGGATACCAGCTCTCCTTCCGGCTTCCAGATCGGTTTCCTTATCACCGATAAGAACACACCTGGAAATATCAAGGTCAAAATCCTTTATCGCCCGGAGTATCATTCCCGGCTCAGGCTTGCGGCAATTACAGGGACCGGTAAAATCAGGATGATGAGGACAATGATATACTTCCGAGATCTTTATTCCATTCTGCCTGAACTGGTCTATCATCCAGACAGTTAGTTTTTCAAAATCCTCCTCAGTACAAATACCTTTTGCAATACGTGCCTGATTGGTTACAACGATTATTATATATCCCTCATCCTGATATTTTTGACATAAATTAAAGATCCGGGGAGTGAATTCAAAATCTTCAATCCTGAAAACGTGACCTTTATCTATATTGATCACCCCGTCGCGGTCAAGGAAAAGTGCTTTATTCATTTCAGGTTCAAGATTCAAGATTCAAAATTCAAAATTCAGGGTTTCAGGCTTTGCCAGCCGAATCCGCCAACTGGCGGAGAAGGCTGGGT
>CAYQZL010000301.1:0-2787 GCA_964421975.1 uncultured Rikenellaceae bacterium | reverse complement strand
GAGATAATGAGCGGTGACTGGAGTTCAGACGTGTGCTCTTCCGATCTGATATAGCTGGTGTTCGGGTAATATGTTCTTATATTGACGATGTCTACCTCATTGCTAACCTGCTTACTTCTCAGGATGATATTAAAGTCATCCGAAGATCTGATTATATAAAGGAACCGAAACCGAACGGTTACAGGAGCCTGCACTTTATTGTAACTGTTCCTGTGTTTTTGTCAGAAAGTACAGAACTTGTTAAAGTTGAGATTCAGATTCGAACGATTGCAATGGATTTATGGGCATCACTTGAACATGAGCTATCATATAAACTGGTCAGCGGGAAGACGGAGAGTGTTGCAAAAGAACTGAAAGACTGTGCTGATATTATTTCAAATATTGATCTGAGGATGCAGAACCTGTACAATATTACAATAGCGTAAAATAAAATTCCTCAATTTTCCCTCAAATACTGGCACTAAATGCTGGCGCTAAAGGTCAGCATCCTGACCTGAATGGCTTAGCCAGACTGCATCAGGACCGGCACCAAAAAAAGGTGTAAGTGTGAGTCTTGAGGAAAAAGAACGAGAGTGCTCGCTCTCACTCTCGGACTTTTTCATGTGGGCCCAGCTCTGATTATGAGCATCTTATGAGGGTTTCCATAGATTTATGCAGATTTGTATCTGTTTGTATCAGTTCATTTTGTTGCAGAATAATTGTAAAAGAGTTCAACCTTTCCCATCAACTTTCAAAATGAGCCTTAAAGAACTGTTTTTAGTAAAATAATTCCAAGCCCAGTTTATAAAAATTATCAGTTTGTTCCTTACACTTAATATAAGCATGAGATGCAGGAACATCCAGACATACCATGCGAAATAACCATTAAATCTGATGAACGGAAGATCTACAATGGCCTTATTTCTTCCTACAGTAGCCATTGAACCCAGATCTTTGTATTCATATGCAATAGGTTTTTCCCCACACATTAAAGCTTTAAAATTCCTTGCTAGGTTTTTTCCCTGATTAATAGCCACGTTAGCTACCTGAGGATGGCCTTTGGGATATTTTGGTGTTTCCATATATGCAATATCGCCGATAGCGTAAATATTCTTATAACCAGACACTTTGTTCATCCTGTCTACCTTTATACGATTTGTTCCCGTTATCACCTCATTGGATAATCCTTTTATAATATTACCGGTTATTCCTGCAGCCCATATTACATTTTTACTTTTAAATACTTCTCCATTACTTAATCTTAACATTTCACCGTTATAATTTTGTACAAATACTCCGGTTTTAAGGATCACTCCAAGTTCCTTCAGATATTCTTCTGAAGTACTTTTTGCCATATCGCTCATTGTACTCAGGGTGTGGTTACCCCCTTCAATAAGAAAAATATTTAATCTTGAAAAGTCTATTCCGGGGAAATCTTTTGGAAGAATATCTCTCTTTATTTCCGCGAATGCTCCTGACAATTCAACTCCTGTCGGGCCACCCCCAACAACAATAATATTAAACAGGCTGTCATCTGGTTGGTTATCAGAATTAAGGATATTTTCAAAATTCTCAAGTATCACATTCCGGATATTGATTGCCTCATAGGTAGTTTTCAGACTCAGGGAGTGTTTCTTTATTTCCTCATTGCCAAAAAAATTGGTTTTACACCCCGATGCAATTACCAGGTAATCAAAACTGAAGTCACCAGCAGTGGTAGTAATTAAATTACTCTCCGGATTTATTGATAGCACTTCTGCTAATCTGACAGTAACATCTTTTCTTTTCTGAAATATCTTTCTTAATGGGAAAGAAATACTTGTAGGTTCGATCTGAGAAGTGGCAACCTGGTAAAATAAAGGTTGAAACTGATGATGATTCAGCCGGTCAATCAGTACAATATCAAATAATCCTTTCTTCAGGTGTTTAATAAGCTGCAACCCGGCAAATCCTCCTCCAATTACAATTATTCTTTTTTTCATTTTAAACAGGGAAAGGCTTTATTGAAATACTATTTGATCATTTCATTACTGCTGCAATCCTTAAGTAAATGCATCTTCACAAAATATCCGAACATATTTGCTTAGCTCCTTAAATTAAACAAATTATTACATTTATTGTTTGATTCCTGGTCCGAAACAGTTTTTCAAATGATTACACTGAGAAGAGTTTACGATCCGGAAAAGTCCGGAGAACACTACAAAGTTTTGGTTGACAGGCTTTGGCCCAGGGGTATTTCCAAAGAAAAGGCAGGATGGCACGAATGGATAAAGGAGGTATCGCCAAGTAACGAACTGCGCAAATGGTACAATCATGATCCCCTCAAATGGGAGAAATTCAAGCAGATGTACAAAAACGAATTAGCAGGTAAACAGGAAGAGCTTGAAAGATTAAAACAACTGGAAATTAAACACGGCACTTTGACGCTGCTTTATTCATCAAAAGAAGAAAAATATAACAACGCTGTTGCTTTGAGAGAATTTCTTCTGCAACCGGATGTTTAATCCTGATATAGCTTTTGGGTTCTGTCTATTGACCATCCTGTTTTTAAACCGATCACGAAAACAGCGAGAGCGACAGATCCGGCGGCAAATACAGTATCGCCCACGATCCTGAGCCAACGTAAGTTTTGCAGTGTTGGATCCTGCATAAATTCGGATGAACGTGCAAACCACATTCCGGACTTAATGCTTGCAATAGTCTGCAGAACTCCGACAGGAAGAAGGCTTAAGAGTAACATTAGCATTAATCCAGCATTTAACGACCAGAATGCGAAACTCAGAAATTTTGTCTTCCATACATATTTAA
>CAYQZL010000300.1:0-2833 GCA_964421975.1 uncultured Rikenellaceae bacterium | reverse complement strand
ATTTTTCTCATTCTTCATAGTCCTTTTCAGGGAAGGGATGAGCCCTTATGTATTTGTATCCGGACTGCTGATGTTAGTCCTGTTCTTTCTGGCACTGCTGATGGAGAATGTCATACTCGAGCTGATCCTTACAGGACTGGCATTTTTCCTTACATGGTTTGTTACAAGGAAAATAAAAGTATCACTTGCAGGGATCGGGATCATCATACTGATCGGAGGCCTTCTCTTTGCACTCGATCATTTCCTGCTTGATTCGCTGGGTAATGATATGATTATTATAATAACCCTTATTCTGGCCGGACTGACCTTTTCATATTATATATACCAGAAAAAAGCTTTCGGTATACTTGTTATATATCTATTCCTTTTTGGCAGTGTCTTATATATAAATACAGTTAATTTTGCATTTAATAACCTGCTGAAGCCACATCAGAGGGAGAGAGTCGAAATTATGCTCGGATTTAAATCAGATCCTCACGGAACGGGTTATAATCTGAATCAGTCACTAATTTCCATAGGATCGGGTGGCTTTGCCGGAAAGGGTTATCTACAGGGAACCCAGACGAAATTCAAATTTGTCCCGGCTCAGAGTACCGACTTTATCTTTTGTACGGTTGGAGAAGAATGGGGATTCATAGGTTCGCTTTTAATTGTAGGATTATATCTCTTTCTTTTACTAAGGCTGATAAAGCTTGCCGAACGACAACGATCGGTCTTTTCACGGATCTATGGTTACGGAGTTGTGTCCGTTTTGTTTACTCATTTCTTCATTAATATCGGGATGACGATCGGTCTTGTCCCGGTAATCGGAATACCACTGCCTTTTTTCAGTTACGGCGGAAGTTCACTGTGGGGTTTTACGATCCTGTTGTTCATCTTTCTGAGACTCGATGCAAGCCGTACGGAATACCTGATATGATCAGAAAGGAATGGTTATCCTGTGTGAGATCTCTATACCAAAATCATTTTCAACATAATCGATCAGCTGAGGGAAGAATTCCATGAAATCATCCTGAAGAGCATAATAATTCTTTTTGAGGGCTCTGACAGCAAACCTTGTTTCTTTAGGTAATGTTGTATTTCTGCTGAGAGTTCTGAGTGTATGACGGATTCCATTGACAGTCTGATAAGTCTCTATCCAGTTGTTGATTATGAAAAACGGCATCATTTCCTTTACCTTATCGGGCAGGATATCATAATTGTTTACCATTGCCCTGTAAAAATTGTAAGTAACACTCTCAAGAGGCCTGCGCGAAAAAAAATTCCATTCCTTTGTCAGAAAATGATCATAGATTATATCTGTTACAACTCCGGCATACTTATGATATTTCCTCGAAAAATGAATCTTGCTTCTGTGTACCACCGGATGCCTGTCCGTGAACATATCAATATGCCTGTGGAGAATTATTCCCTTCCTTACCAGGTCCGGATAATTCAGGTAATCCTTTCCCTTTACATAATCACCGATATAATTTCCGATGATTATTTTTTCGGAATCACCCGACAGGTATATGTGGGCAAGGACATTCATACAAGTTTATAATAGTACAAATAATTTACCAGATAGTTTAATACAAAATTCAATTTATCGTTAGTGTTTTAAGGATTCAACTTGTTAATGTAAAATATATTGTATTACAGACAGTTAATATGTGGATACCGTGTTAAAAAAATAACTTTAAACCTTCGTTTATCCGGTATGCAAATTATACATTTGTTGATTCATTTTAAAACGAAAATCAATACTGTCAATAAATTGCTGAAAAATATTTGATATAATGAGCAGAAAGAATGTAATAATAATAGGTGCGGCCGGTCGGGACTTTCATAATTTCAATACCTTTTACAGGGATAATGAGGATTTTAACGTGGTGGCATTCACGGCTGCACAGATACCTGATATTGACGGAAGGAAATATCCGGCCGGTCTTGCAGGCAGATTATATCCGGATGGAATACCTGTTTTTCCCGAGGAGAATCTTCCGGCGATCATTAAAAAATATAAGGTTGATGACTGTATATTTTCATACAGTGATGTAACCTATCAGAAAGTGATGTCAGTGGGAGCCATAGTCAATTCGGCAGGTGCAAATTTTGTATTGATGGGACCTTCCGCAACAATGATAAAAAGTATAAAACCGGTCATAGCTGTGGGAGCAGTGAGAACGGGATGCGGTAAGAGCCAGACATCAAGGAAAGTGATAGAGATCCTGATGGCAAAAGGTTTGAAAGTGGTTGCAGTCCGCCATCCAATGCCTTACGGAAATCTGAGTGAACAGAAAGTTCAGCGTTTTGCGACTATTGAGGATCTCGAAAAACATAAATGCACTATTGAGGAAATGGAGGAATATGAACCTCATATCGTAAGAGGCAATGTGATATATGCCGGGGTTGATTATGAAGCAATACTTCGTAAAGCCGAGAAAGATCCTGACGGATGTGATGTAATTGTCTGGGACGGAGGTAATAATGATTTTCCCTTTTACAAACCTGATTTGATGATCACGGTAACAGATCCACACAGGGCCGGGCATGAGCTTAAGTATTACCCGGGTGAGGTTACTCTTCGCCTGGCAGATGTTGTTATCATAAACAAGATTGACAGTTCAAGGCCTGAAGCTGTCGATATTCTGCGCGAAAATATCAGCAGGGTGAATCATAAAGCTATTGTCATTGATGCTGCTTCTCCGATAAGGGTTGACGATCCTGTAATAATAAGAGGGAAAAAGGTACTTGTTGTTGAGGACGGACCCACTCTGACACACGGAGAGATGAAGTTAGGTGCCGGTGTTGTGGCTGCACGTAAGTTCGGGGCTGAGGAATTAATTGATCC
>CAYQZL010000299.1:0-2913 GCA_964421975.1 uncultured Rikenellaceae bacterium | reverse complement strand
CTTTCTTTGACCTCCGTAGCCTTGGCGAAGGAGGTGGCGAAGGCTGGGTTTCAGGATTCCGGTTGCCGGATCATTTTAAAAAACAATTATTCGACAAATTTAACTCCCGTTTTTGCACCTGTTTCACGGACATATTTTGCTGCGAGCAAATATTCTTCCTGGCTTTCCAGATGTTCAAGCATAAAAGGAATATCTTTCAGCCTGCTGGTCTCCTTCAGGAATACTTCATAATCCAGATAACCCAGTCCGGGTCGTCTTTCTTCAAGATGCAGAGTCAGCTCAGGCATTATGGTAATATCCTTTGCATGTATCGATTTCAGGTATGGACCGAGCTTTTTGAAACATTCCCGTATAAATCCGGCATTATCAAAATACTTTTGAGGACTGGAGATCATATTTACGGGATCGAGATGAGCGGCAAACTGTTTCCTGCCTACAGCCTTAATCAGCTGGAGATAAGTATCCGGTGAATCAGGAAGCATATATGGCATAGGTTCAAGGGTAAAGAAAGTTGTTTTGGGATTTACTTCATCAATTATTTTCCTTACAGTATCAACTATCATGTCGAAGGTTTCCTTCGCATAATTTCCCGGATAAGGACCGTCCCATATCTCACCCCGCGCCCCGGAGATATTAACACAGCACATTGCCCCTATTTCGTCTGCCAACCTTAGAGTTTCAACATTTTTCCTGATGTTTTCTTTCCTTTTCGCCTCATCAGGATCAAGCATGTTGTTCCATACACCGGCTTCAGCAATAATGATATTATTCCGGGCAGCTTCGTTCCTGAACGATTTGATCAGCTCAGGTGCTGCACCCGGCTGAGCAGGGCAATATGCAGCGCTGTATTTAAGAGCCTTAACAGCTTTTATCCATTCCACAGGATCCTGGAATTTCCCAGGTACGGGGGCTCCCAGGCGAACCGGATAAGCTGCCTGCATTCCGGAAACTGAATTAATCAGTTTCGGGCTCATCGAAATCCCGGCGGTTGCAATTGTCCCCTTCTTCACAAAATTTCGTCTTGTCAGGTTCATACTTTATTCCTTTGTCAGGTTAATAATATCTTCCAATATATTTATTCTCCACAATAAGCTTTTTCATTTCATGAGGGTCGATCATATCCTGTTTCTTATATACTATTTTCCCTCCCGGTTCAACCAGGATAGTGAATGGCAGTGACCCCCGCCAGTCAGCATCAACAGCTTCAATGAGCTTATAAACATCATCATCATTGAATATATAGTTCTTATTTGATGCCTGCTGTGATTTCAGGAATTTCAGTGCATCATCCTTTCTTTGCTGTTTATCGGCACTTATTGTAATGAATTCGAAATCGCGTCCCCGGTACATCCTGTCGATTATTACAAGTTCCGGAAATTCCGTTTTACATGGTCCGCACCATGTTGCCCATATATTTATTAATCTGAGTTTGTTTGATGAAGTATTCCTTATAAGTTCCCTGATACCGTCCACATCTATTTCCTCAAGTGTAACAGGAAGCTTAGACCACTGCTCATAGAGCTTTTTGGTATATTCATTTTTCCATGCCCATTTGACTGAACACCCGAACACTTTGGTAACCGGATTTGTTACCGGCCGTCCGGCCAGTAAAGCATCAACGGCATTTCTCAGATCTTCGCCTTTACCGGTACCTGGTTTTTCGGAAGCATCAACACGGCCGTTATATCTTAATATCCTGTCACTGTCGAAAACAAAACAATGAGGAGTTGCAACCGGACCATAGTCAAGGGCGGCTTTCTGGTCATCCCCGTCATACAGGTATGGAAAGGGAAATTCCTTATCTGAAGCACGCTGTTTCATGTCATCAAAGCTGTCGCCCATATCGGAATAGCCCAGTTCTGAATAATTGAGCGCATCAACACTGTTCGGGGAGATCATTACAACATCAACACCTTTCGGCTTATACTCCTTTGAGAATGAAATGATCCTGTCTTCATATGCCTGGGCGGTGGGACAATGATTACAGCTGAAAATAACTACAAGGACCTGTGATTTCCTGAAATCATCCAGACTGTAAGTTTTCCCGTCAACTCCGGCAAGACTGAAGTCCGGTGCTTTCTTCCCGGTTGCAAGCGTTTCAGGTTCCGGATGAACTGTCTGTGCAAGCAGGTTCACCTGATAAGCAGAAACTAACATCAAAAACACAATTATTTCTGATAGTCTTTTCATGATTTCCGGTTTTAATAAGTTCTTTCAAATATATTTTCTTTTTATCAATAAAATGTAGCTCTGTTACAAACTGAACTAAAAAATTGTTACCTTTTAAAATCAAACAATAAGTTATGGACAGAAGGAATTTTCTGAAAAGCACCTCAGCATTTGCCGGAGCATATTTACTATCCGATCCGTTGTTGTCAGTAATGGGCACAACTTATGATAATACAACGTGGTTTAACAGACCTATGAGATGGGCACAGCTCACTCTGGTTGAAAATGACCCCGGGAATTTTGATCCTGATTTCTGGCTTGATTATTTCAAACGTGTTCATGCCGGCGGATCAACCCTGAGCGCGGGTGGAGTAGTTGCATATTATCCTACTGATATCCCTTTACATCACCGCAGTAAATGGCTGGGTGACAGTGATCCATTCGGATATCTGGTAAACGGATGCCGGAAGATGAACATGTCGGTAATAGCCCGCACAGATCCCCACGCCACCTGGCAGAACGTTTATGATTCCCATCAAGACTGGATAGCTGTAACAGTCACCGGTGAAAAACGGCGTCACTGGGCAAATCCGGAATTATGGGTAACATGTGCACTGGGACCGTACAATTTTGATTTCATGACCGGAGTACATGAAGAAATAATGGAAAGATATCAGCCCGACGGAATTTTTTCAAATCGCTGGGCCGGACATGGTATTTGCTATTGCGAACACTGCAGAAAGA
>CAYQZL010000298.1:0-2915 GCA_964421975.1 uncultured Rikenellaceae bacterium | reverse complement strand
AAGATTGCCCTTACCCATGCCTCCGATCCCAACACCGGCAATATTCAGTTTATCACTCGGGGCTTTATGCCCCAGTCCGGAGATTGTATTGGAAGGCACTATCAGAAATCCTGCCGCTGCAGCTGATGTTGTCCCAATGAATCCCCTCCGCGTAATCTTAGCGTTCTTTTTCATTTAAACTGATGTTTTGATTTTTAATTGATTATTGAAAACTGTTCCTGTATTTATGACATGGATTAATTAATGTAACTCTGTTATACCTTCCCTGCAATCAGAATATTCAGTCTTTTAATACTTTGAACCATTGCTCTTACCGAGTGATAATTGACTTTCCATGAATGCGACATGTGCGTCCATACAGGCTCTCCTTTTCTTGTAAGCAGGGGCCACCACTCCCCTATGCCTTTATTTACTACTTTATCAATCACAAAATGATGTACATTCTTATATGCATCCCAGTATTTTTCATCACCGAACATTATTACTGCATCAAGCAGACCTATCAATGCTTCAGCCTGTTGCCAGAATTCCTTTTCCCTGTCGTATACACCACCGGAATGAGGTCCTTCAACAAAAACACCACCATATTCATAATCAATACCATTGGTAATTGTATGATCGAATATGGTCCTGAAGAGTTCATGATATCCTGAAAGTCCGATCCCGAGTATTTTCAGGGCATGGATCATAAGCCATGCAAATTCGATATTATGGCCATAGCAGGTATTATCGGTTGCATTTCCTTTCTGCCCGTCTTCCGAGAATCTGTCCCATCCCCAGATGATATCGAATTTGATCTGGGGGGCTATTGTCCAGTCCTTATAAAACTGAGGTATACCTGTTTTATATACAGGATGAATAAGCCGGCTGGTTAAAAGGTCAATATCTTCAAGTAATTTTCTCCTGTGCACATCCCTTCCGGTACATTCATAAAGTGTGGTAAAAGCTTCCATAAGATGCATGTGGACATCAAGGGTCTTTCTGTCACCTCCCTGGCTTCCAGGCCCACATAAGGTCCAGTCGCGATGGAACATTTCCCAGTAACCTCCATACATTGTATCAACACAATATTTCTGAAGAAGGTCAAATACTTTTTCCGCATAATCAATTCCGCGGGGATCTCCTGTGGCCAGTGTATATTCACTTAAAGAATAAATGGCAAAGCTATGTCCGTAAATTATCTTCCGGTCGATTTTCACATTTCCCCTGCGGTCAACCATCCAGTAGAAACCTCCGTACTCCCTATCCCACATTTTACCAAGCAGGAAATCCACACCATGCCTGGCAAGTTCTTTATATTTCCCCTCTCCATAACCGGCGCGGTGAGCAGAAGAAAGTGTATAAACCGACCGGGTCTGGGCAATAAGTGATTTTTCATCCTCACCGGAATCCATACCGTTTTTGTCAAAATGAGTGATAAAACCACCATTCACCTCATCGACCATCCGGGAAATCCAGAAAGGCAATAATTCATTGACCAGATGGTGCTCTGCCTCTGATCTTAAGATGCTTATTTCATTCCTGTCCATTGAAAAAATATTATTGAGTTAATTTAGTATTTTTCCGGAACTTTATTATCCAATTAACATGGAAAATTTTTATTGGTTATTTGATACTGATTAGATACATTTGTTAGAGACATAAACCACTCAATAATCACACAGATGAAAAAAACAATTCTTTTAAGCCTTATTTTTATTTGCCTGTGCAGTTATGGGGCAAATAAAAACGATAAAACAGGTTCTGATCAGAGAGCCAGACGCGGATGGTATACCCTTTTTGACGGGAAAACTCTTAATAACTGGACATTCAGTGATAAAGAAGGGACATTTACTGTTAAGGACGGGATGATCGTGGTCCATGGTAACAGGAGTCATCTTTTTTATACAGGCCCGGTAATGGATCACAATTTTAAGAATTTCGAATTCAGGGCCGATGTGATGACTGAGCCGGGATCAAATTCTGGAATTTATTTTCATACTGAATATCAGGCAACAGGGTGGCCTGATAAAGGATATGAAGTCCAGGTCAACAACTCGCACACTGACTGGAAAAGAACAGCAGGCTTATATGATGTTCAGGATCTTAAGGAAGTGCCGACCAAAGATAATGAATGGTTTACCATGCATATAATTGTTAAGGACAAGAACATTGTGATCAGACTGAACGATCAGACTGTAATTGATTATACCGAACCGCCGGAAGTTAATTACAAAGGTCATCCGGGCAGAAAAATAGCCAGTGGCACATTCTGCCTTCAGGGTCATGACCCAAAGAGTACGGTTTACTTTAAAAACATACAGGTAAAACCATTGCCGTAAAATAATTTAACCAAGAATATAAATCATAGCCCGGGAAATCATGAAGAAAATGACAGCTGCTGTAGCGCTGATGGCTGTATTTACATTAGCGATATGTCTCATCATCCTCGGTTCGGTTTCAACCGAATTGATGAATGCCCTTGATATTGATTCAGGCCGTTTCGGAACACTTGTGCTGGCTCTGTTTCTCACCAGTTTCTTTGTACAGCTGATAACAGGCCCGCTTGTCGATAAGATCGGACATAAGCCTGTCGTTGTATTTGGTTTTGCAGCAACAAGTCTCAGCATGTTCATTCTCTCATTTGCAACAAGCTTCAATGTTGCCCTGATAGCATGTATAATCCTGGGGATTGGCGCCATGTCGGTCAATACCGTTGGCAACACACTGATCCCTGTGGTCCTGTTCGAAGGAAAAGACCCTGCACGTGCCAGTAATTTCGGGAACGGCTTCTTCGGTCTGGGTTATATTCTAACTCCCCTGCTTGTAGTATTCATTATTAACAGCCTGAATTACAGCTACCATACAGCTCTTATTGTAATTGCCGTATTAGATCGGAAGAGCGTCGTGTAGGGAAAGAGTGTAGGATAGGGTGT
>CAYQZL010000297.1:0-2977 GCA_964421975.1 uncultured Rikenellaceae bacterium | reverse complement strand
CTCACCTCATCACCCTCTCACCCTCTCCAGATTACTCCCTCATTATCTCAATCATCTCCGTGATCGCCTCAACATCGGTAACTCCTTTAACAGGTGATAATCCCATCAGAGACCTGGCTTTGTTAAGATCTTCTCTGGAAATATAATCTTTGCCGATAAGTATATGGTAAAGTAGAGCAGATTTTAATGTATTGGCCTTAATCCTGAATGTGAAAGGACTTGAACGAGAAGGGAAAATATGAACATATCTGAATTCATCATCATAATACTTTAATGTCCATCGGGAACCATCAGATAACCTTATTATCCTGTAATTCCTGAAGCTTGTTCCTGCCCATTTGCCATAGACATCCTTCATATAAATCTGACCGGACAGGAGAAACTGCCTGATCTCACTGAAAATCTGATCCGGAGACAAATCGCCCTTGTAAACATCCATTACACATGTACCTATATGACGGAGTTCCCTGATTAATTCTTCTGATCCCGGATATCTCTCTTCTCCTGCTCTTAATTCCGTAAAATCCTTAATGTACGGAAGGTAATGTTTCAGCGGGCTGAAAAGAAAGGGTTCCGGAATATCAATTATTACACTCATAATCAGTGCATAACCATAAGGTCGGGAATATTTTTAATGAAATTCATAAGCTGAATTAAAAGTAAGGAAAATAATAACGGAAAAATTTAACTTTAGGGAGTATAAAAATAAAATCAGAGGATAATTTATGGCATTAAGTTCGAAACAGGATTTTAAGGATACAATCAATCACCGTCAGCCGGGAAGAGTGGTTGTTGATTTCGGTTCAACTTCGGTTACCGGGATACATGTGCTCATAGTTGAAAAGCTTCGTGAATATTATGGTCTGGAAAAGCGTCCGGTCAGAGTTTTTGAACCTTACCAGATGCTTGGTGAAATCGACGATGAGCTTATCCGTGCAATGGATATTGATGTGATCGGATTGTATGGTGAAAACAATATGTTTGGCATCAGAAACTCTGACTGGAGCTTACACCGGATGCCATGGGGTCAGGAAGTGATGTTACCCGGGGAATTTAATTATACCCATACTGTGAACGGGGATATCCTTATTCATCCCGGAGGAGATACCTCCGTGCCACCGTGCGCAATGATGCCAAAATCAGGCTATTTCTTTGATGCCCTTAACCGGCAGGAATCCATTGATGATTCAAATCTGAGCATTGACGATAACCTTGAAGAATTCACTCTGATCAGCGAACATGAACTTGAATACTGGAAGAATCAGGTCAATCTGGCAGAACGTAGTGGCAAGGCTGTTGTTGCATCACTTGGCGGAACAGCACTAGGAGATATTGCCCTTGTTCCGGGTCTTCAGCTCAAAAATCCTAAAGGTATAAGAGGTGTTGAAGAGTGGTACATATCAACGGTGATGCGTGAAGATTTTATTATGAAGTTATTTGACCGTCAGACAGATATAGCTCTGGAAAACCTGAAAAGGATTTATGGGGTGATTGGAAACAGAATAGATGTAGTGTTTACTTGCGGCACAGATTTCGGGACACAGAATTCAACTTTCTGTTCACCGGAGACTTATTCAAAGATGTGGATGCCATATTACAAAAAGATCAATCAGTGGATCCATGAGAAAACAGGGTGGAAGACTTTTAAACACAGCTGTGGTGCAATTGAATCATTAGTGGAGTTATTTATTGAATCAGGCTTTGATATTATAAATCCTGTTCAGATCAATGCAGCAGGAATGGAACCTCAGAACCTGAAGAATAAATATGGCAGCAGGATTGTTTTCTGGGGAGGAGGGGTGGACACTCAGGGAGTATTTCCTTTTGGAACTCCCTCACAGGTTAAGGATCAGGTTAAAAGACAATGTGAGATACTGAACAGGGATGGTGGTTTTGTGTTTAACACGGTCCATAATATCCAGGCTAACGTTCCCTTTGTGAATGTGATAGCAATGCTGGAAGCATTAAAAGAGATCAGATGAAAGGACAGACTTTTAATTATCCCTATCTGCTTTCAATCTGCCTTATATCTGCTCTTGGGGGCCTGCTGTTCGGTTATGACTGGGTTGTTATCGGAGGAGCCAAACCGTTTTATGAACCTTTTTTCGGAATTACGGGAAATCCGTCATTGCAGGGATGGGTAATGAGTTGTGCCCTGACTGGCTGTCTGGCCGGAGCCCTGATTTCGGGATGGCTGAGTGACCGGTATGGAAGGAAAAAACTGCTTATACTTTCTTCTGTTCTGTTTATTGCAGCATCATACGGAACCGGATCAGCAGATTCACTGATTTCATTTATTGTTTTCAGAATAATGGGAGGTATCGGTATAGGACTGGCTTCCAACCTTTCACCCATGTATATTGCGGAAGTTACCCCGGGTAGCGTAAGAGGTGCATTCGTATCGATCAATCAGCTTACAATAGTTATAGGAATACTGGCAGCACAGCTGATTAACTGGAGGATCGCACAACCTGTTCCTCCTGGCGCAACGACAGAGGATATAATGCTTTCATGGAACGGACAGACCGGTTGGAGATGGATGTTTTATGCATGCGCTTTTCCTGCCGGATTCTTTTTCCTTTCCATGTGGTTTGTACCCGAAAGTCCGAGATGGCTTGCAAAAAACAGGGATAATCAAAGCAGGGTAAAAAAGATACTGACAAAGATCGGAGGTAGTGATTATTCAGATAATGAGCTTATTGCGATAGAAGAAACATTGAAATCAAAGCAGGAAGGGTCGGGTTTCAGGACTTTATTCAGTTCCGGATTATCAAAATTACTGATTCTTGGGATAGTGATTGCTGTGTTTCAGCAATGGTGCGGTATTAATGTTATTTTCAACTATGCACAGGAAATATTTGCAAATGCCGGCTACAGCGTTTCGGATATCCTGTTCAATATTGTAATAACAGGAAGCGTAAATCTGATCTTTACTTTTGTTGGAATGTTTACAGTTGACAGGCTCGGAAGGAAAGCA
>CAYQZL010000296.1:0-3085 GCA_964421975.1 uncultured Rikenellaceae bacterium | reverse complement strand
GATGAGAGATGAACGGTGAGAGATGAGAGATGAGCGGTGAGCGATGAGAGATGACCGATGAGAGGTTTTGCAAGCCGTAGCTTTCTTTGACCTCCGCAGCTTTAGCGAAGGAGGTAGCGAAGGCTTGTGAGCGGTGACAGGTGAAACATTAAAATCAACGGTTAAGCGGGGTAAATTGACCGTTCAGCATAATAAACTTTTTAACGGAGACTAAAGTCTTTTTCTTTGATCTGAATAAATATTTAATCAAAAAATCAGTTCAAATGAAAAAAACCATTACAGTCATCGCTACGGGTCTGATGACAATTTCAGTCCTTACATCTTCTGATATCTGCTCAGGTCAGATATCCGGAAAAATTGAGAAATACTTTGAGAAACTTCCATCCGGCGAACCTGAAAATGATGGTTCTCCCCAGACATACAGAATGACAGCCATATACACTAACCGCGATCTGTATGGCAATTTTACCGGAAAAACAAAAGTAATTGGCGACTACAGCCGGGGACACGAGAACGGCTATGTTTTCTGGAATAATGTATATATAGCTAATTATGATAAACTTAACGAAATGTTCGCTGAAGGGAAGAAGCAGGATTATATGGAAAACCTGAAATATATCCCTTCCTCTGAACTCCTTGATGAATTGGCTTTCAGGGATTTTCCCTCATCTCCGGATAACATTCTGGCGAGGAATCTGATCTGGGATATGATGTCAATTGAAAAGTTTGCCTGGACATATTCCGATTCACTGAAGCTCAACAGGAAATATGTTATACACGATATTGCCGGGGAATTCAATATGGCTGAAATCGGAACTTATGAGCATAGCAGCATCCAGTTGTGCTGGACAGGTATATCAATCATAAACAATAAATTGTGCGGAGTAATTGAATACAGGGCTATTGATAACAAAATTGAATTATCCATAGGAACGATGAAAACAAGAGGGACGGAGCAATACTGGGGTACAACATGGATCTCACTTGATAGCAGACAGATTGAATATGCTGAAATGTTCAGCGGCACAATCCAGGAAATAGAAATAGGAGGATTAAAAGATAAATTCATTGTGAAAACAATAAGGGAATTGCAGGTTGAAAGAATTAATAAAAAGTGAGACAACATGACTTATTTACAGAACTCGTAATTTTGAGGGTATGAAAGAATCGAATATTACCGGACTACTGGATCAGAAGAAACCCTTTTCCCATATCGCGATCATTGTAATTGCATCTCTGGCAACTTTTTATACAGTATTAAAACAAGAAAATGCAGGATCTCTTATTGATATCTTAAGTACATTTATTCTGATTGTTACACTTATTGAGGTATTCATTTTTACTGCACTGAAGATCTTTACGGAATTAAATGCAAATATCACAGGTAAGGAATTCACACGAATTGTCATCAAACGTTTTCTTCTTTTTATTCTGATCTGTTTTGTATCATCCCTGGTAATTTACCTGATCTTCAAATATGCTGTAACCTTGATTGCCGGAGACGACCTGTTAATGGTTTTCAGCCGCTTCAGGGATTATGAGCTCATACCCTGGATCAGGACAACATTGGGCGGCCTGGTTTTTGGTGCTTTCATCTTTATAATAATACAATGGCAGGATGCGATGACAAGAGAGCAGAAACTCCGGGAGGAAAATCTTATCTTCCAGAATGAAACTCTGAAAAGTCAGGTAAATCCACATTTTCTTTTTAACAGTCTGAATACAATATCTTCTCTTATCCATACTCAGCCTGAAGCTGCCGAACAATTCATCAATAATCTTTCACTGGTCTATCGTTATATCCTTGAGAACGGACAGAAAGACGCAGTACCTCTTCAGTCAGAGCTGAATTTCATAACAGATTATTTCAACCTCCATAAAATACGCGATGAGGAAAAAATAATCCTTGATATAAATGCTCCGGATGCCGGACAGTTCAGGATACTCCCTGTTTCACTTCAGATACTTCTCGAAAATGCAATAAAACATAATATCGCGTCGAGGGAAAACAAACTCAGGATAAGTATTTACACTGAGGATAAGCAGATTGTAGTCAGGAATAATCTCCGGAGAAAATCAACACAGATTGTATCAACAAAGCAGGGATTGAAAAATCTTGCTGAACGTGTAAGACTTACATGCAAAACAGATCTGGTCATTGAAGAGTCAAAAGAATTCTTTACAGTAAAATTACCGCTTATAGTATGAATGTCCTCATTATTGAAAATGAACCTCCTGCTGCAGGAAAGATCGTCAGGCTGCTTAAAGAAATCGATAAGTCGATAAAAGTACTGGGTGTAATCGAGACTGTTGAGGAGGGAATTAACAGATTACAGACAGATCCCCGGCCGGATCTCATCTTTATGGATATTCAACTGGATGACGGACTTTGCTTTGAAATTTTCGAGACTATCAACATTCACGTTCCTGTAATTTTTACAACTGCTTACGATGAATACACCCTGAAAGCTTTCAAGGTAAACAGCGTAGATTACCTTCTCAAACCAATTGACAAAGAGTCACTGGAGTCTGCAGTAAACAAATTCAGGAAGCTGTTCTATGACAATAAAGATCCTTTCAGGAGAGATTTCAGGGAGCTCATAAATGAGTTTAAAAACCAGTATAAATCCCGGTTCCTGATAAAGATCGGGGAAAAATACCGGTCAGTAACCACTGCTGAAATAAGTCACTTCCACATCTGCGATCGGAATGTATTTCTGACCGATTTTCAGGGCAGGGAATATGGGATTGACTACTCTCTCGATCAGATACAAAGTGTTCTTGATCCCGAAAGGTTCTACAGGATCAACCGGGAGTGCATCGTAAACATCGATGCGATTTCGCTTATGTACAGTTATTCTTCAAGCAGGCTGCAACTCACCTTAAAGAACAGGGAAAAAAACGAACAGTTCGTCGTCAGCCGTGATAAAGTCTCCGATTTCAAAAAATGGATCGATAAATAATCGTAAATGCAACCCATTATCTACGTATTTTAATGGCTCTGATCCAAATTACAAAGCAATAATACCTTAAGATCCCTCGCTAACGCTCGGGATGACAGGTTTATAGGAGATACAGGGTAGGG
>CAYQZL010000295.1:0-3103 GCA_964421975.1 uncultured Rikenellaceae bacterium | reverse complement strand
AAAGTCTGACATATATATTACCACATCTACATTTAAAAACTTCGTCAATTTCATAGGTAAGTCCTTCACAAATTCCCCTGACCGGTATCTTATACCAGTTCTTATCATTGATGCACAGAACTTTATCTCCAGGTTTCATTATAAGATTCGTTTATAATATAAATCCCAATTTAAGCAAAAACAAGAATTTTGTATATGATAAATGACATAAAAAAAAAGGGTAAAAATTCTTATCTTTCGTTGAACCAAAACCCCGAAGCCATGAAAAATAAATTCATCTACATGCTGGGTATTCTCTTAGTTGCCGGGATGAGTGCGAGTGCTCAGAATCTTCTGAATAACGGTGGTTTTGAAGCTTCTGTTCCTGATGGAACAAAGCCAGGCCCTCCATGGAGACATGACTGGTCACCCATCGAGTCCGGTTCGGTCACCACAACTTCTGCAGCAAGAACCGGAGACTGCGGATTATGGATGTATACTGCCAAATCGGGAAGCAATTCCTATACTACAACATTTCAGGAAGTAACATGCTCGCCTTCTACAAAATACAGAGCTGAGGTTTCTCTGCGAACCCCTGAAGGCGAAAGCTGGATACCGGGATCCTCTGCATACATATCCCTGACCTTCAAGAGTTCTTCGGGAGTCACTCTTTACCGCGTGACCAGTGATAAACTCAGCGCAGTTAATAATGGATGGAATTTGTTCAGCATCAATGTGGCCTCTCCTGAAAGATCTGCCCTGGTAAGGTATACAATTCACCTGACTTCCAAGAAAGGTCAGAGCGTCTGTAACGCCGATAATTGTTCTATAACTGTGGTCAGGTAAGTTTTGTCAATAAAGGTGAACAAAACAACCTTCAGGTTTTACGGTAACATCTGAGAATTTCGCAATATATTTTCCTTTACCGTATTTTATAATTCTGGCAATCCTGTGCATCTGGTCTGGCCCCACGATGCATATATTTTTATACCCGGGATCAGAACCGGCATGAAAAATCAGATCATTATCCTTCAAAACAATCCTGTCAAATAGTTTGATATCAAGTGAATCAATAAAATATAATGTTAACTTTCTTTCTTCGGGTTTTCCAAGGGTTGTTACGTGAAAAAGGATTTTATAATCTGAAATCTGGTTGATCCCATTATTTAATAAATTTTCAACTTTTTCAAGTATAGTCGTGAGTTCTTTCCTTAATTTGGCACCTGCAATCCATTTCAGGATATTAGCAGTTGCAATTGATTCTTGTTCTGCCATTTCAGCCTCCGGAAGCGGAAAATTATCCTCCCATATTTTGTCAAAATTTCCCTTTAGATTCCGGATATCCTGCAGTCTGTTAAGACAAACCATACAATTTGCCAGATGACTGACAATTCTGCTGTAATGCTTCCTGTCAGCTCCGGGAACGGAATAAATCCCCTTGGAATATTCTATCAGTTCAGTGATGTCCAAATGCTTTTCATTACTCATATCACTTTGTATTGTAGTTATTTACACTTCTTATACATAGAAAAATATTACACAATCTCAACAATTCATCTTCCTCTTCTGGTCCTGAAGAATAGCTATAGCTTCTCTTTTGAGGTGACTGTTCCATTGTGAGATTACATTTCTTATCTTTTCATAATCAGGATTAAATGGATAATTTTGAAAATTATACCAAAAGAATATACTTGTGATCAGATCTTCCGTAATTGTATTCTCTCCTGCCAGTGAAATCATCTCTCTGTAATCAGCTCCATTGTACAGATCGCCGGCTTGCTTCTTTAAAAGATCATTACCATATTTATTCTCAAAGACTTCGTTGAATTTCTTTTCAATATACTGTTCATCAATATCATCATATAGTTCTTTAAGACTACAGCTGAACTTCTCATTAAAAAACTCTTTAAGCCGGCAGTTTTTCTCTGAAGAATAGAATAAGGCTAAATATATGAATATTATTATCTTATGAGGAAGTACATCAATATATAATAAAATTGTATACAGTATCGGACTATATACTTCATATTTGGATTTGTTTTTTTCGAGTTCCAGCTTAATACTATAGTATTCAAGAATTTTATCATAATGTTTCCGGTAAGTATTCCTGTATTTAAAATACTGCGGCAATCTGAAACTAATTACGAATTCATGGAATGATCCTTTCCTTTCAGGTTCCCAGGTATCTATTATTTGCTTCATTGCATCGAATGAATATTCGTCATCCAGAAAGGACTCAACATGAGTTATATGATTCTGCGGGTCATTAACTTTCCAGCAAATTTTTTCATAAAATACGGTATATGATTTTTGCCAGACGAAATAGAATGTATCAGGTAATTCATTGTCAGTTGATTCTTCAGATTCTCTTTCCTTCAATAACAATTTCGTAATTAATGCCACCTGGTCCAGTGTCATATCGTCACATATGTATAAAGCTTTCCGAGAAGATCCTGGTTTTTTATATTCCGAGATCCAATTATTGGCTATTTCAAGATTTTCAAGCCATAAATTGTCAAGATCTGTCGCTTTGTTGTCTGGTTTTTTGCTTTCTGCCGCCATAGGTAGTAATTCATGGTTATTGGATGCGATTAAATTATAAGAAATTTGTCAGATTAAATATGTCATTTGTCATCGCATCGATACAAAAATTACTTTCTGTGACTGTTATTGGAAATTAGCGATGAATTCTGTAATAATCAGCAGTATCTGTTTCATACCAGAAAAATGACCTCACCAGTTCTTCACTCAAAGGATCACTTTTTATACCGGTACTCTGAGAACGGTACCAATCCTGCATATCAGCTGCAATATTATCTTTTATTATCAGAGCCAGAGCCCGGAATCTGCCGCTATCAATCTCATTTCCGAATGAAACAGTGAATTTCCAGTGGTCATTTTCCAGGATGCCTCTGTTTTGCGGCCACCATTCCTTACCTCCCGGAGGTAAGATGAAGATCCATGGTCTGCCTCCGGAACGTAGCTTCGCTACAATCTGTAATGTCTCCTCTCGTCCGACTTCACTCCCTGAAACAGGAAATACAATTCGCAGACTATCATTATCAAAAGTCCTTTTATCATATGCCCCGGGATTCAGGATCTTATTGACCGGTACTATCAGTAG
>CAYQZL010000294.1:0-3256 GCA_964421975.1 uncultured Rikenellaceae bacterium | reverse complement strand
GATAATGAGCGGTGACTGGAGTTCAGACGTGTGCTCTTCCGATCTAGGATATCTGCCAGCAGTGCAGGTGACATCAAACTTGAAGTATATGCCCGAAGGATTGACACGAATATAAGCAGTTCCGGTGACATTACACTTGATGGCGAAGCTGAGGTCCTTGAAGCTGATCTCAGCAGTGCAGGGGACCTTAATGCTTATAATCTAAGGGTTAAAGAAGCTGATGTATCAGTCAGCAGTGCCGGAGGTGCAGATATTTATGTTACTGAAAAACTTGTTGCAAGAGCTTCCAGTGCAGGCAATATCAATTACAAGGGAAATCCTGAAAATGTTAACGTACACACTTCAAGTGCAGGTTCTATACGCAGAAGATAACTTCCTTCTCAATATATAATCCCTCATTTATAATGACCGTCTGGAACCACCCCGGCGGTTTTTTTTTAACTTTGCAAAGACACGCAGCTATATTAAACTCATTGAAAAATGGAAAAAAATATTACACTCAATCTTAAAAATTCCGTAGATTTCGTTTCTTATGAAGAGGTTATTGCACTTGCAAAGCAGTCTGTGAGACATCTTGAGTCGCTTAACGGTGGTATGGGAGCCGGAAATGATTTTCTGGGATGGTTATCACTTCCTGAGGACATACAGAATCAGCTTGACAGGATAGGAAAAACCGCCAAACATCTGAGGTCGGTTTCAGATACTACGGTTGTAATAGGTATCGGAGGCTCATATCTCGGAGCAAAAGCAGTTATCGAGGCACTCTCTCATTCATTCTCACCCCTGCTGAAATCAAAACATCATGAAATACTTTTTGCAGGACAGAATATCTGCGAAGATTATTTATCAGATCTGCTCGAGATACTTGAGGACAGGAATTATTCAATTATCGTCATTTCCAAATCAGGAACAACAACTGAACCTGCCATCGCATTCAGGATCCTTAAGGATCATCTTGAAAGGAAAGTAGGAAAAATAAGGGCAGCCGACAGGATAATAGCAATAACCGATAGTGAGAAAGGTGCCCTGAGATCTCTTGCAGAGCTGAACGGGTATGAAACATTTGTGATACCCGATAATGTGGGAGGAAGATATTCTGTTCTTACTCCCGTAGGACTGCTTCCAATAGCAGTTGCAGGAGCGGATATCAGGATGCTTGTTAAAGGAGCACATGAAATGGAGCTTATCACAAGAAAAAACAAAGATGCCGTAAAAAATCCTTCACTCTTATATGCTGCTGCCCGTAATCTGATACTTCAGACCGGAAGGCCTGTTGAAATACTTGTCGGATTCAATCCGAAACTCCATTTTTTTGCAGAATGGTGGAAACAGCTTTTCGGAGAAAGCGAAGGGAAGGAAGGCAAAGGAATCTTTCCCGCATCTGTCGATTTCACAACAGATCTTCATTCCCTGGGACAATATATCCAGGAAGGACAGCGCATAATATTCGAAACCATCATTTCCGTAACCGATACAAGGAAAAAAGTTACTATCCCGTCTGAAAAAGATGATTCTGATCAACTTAATTATCTGGCCGGCAAAAGGCTTTCAGAAGTAAATCACAGTGCCGAAGCCGGAACCATTCTTGCCCATAATGACGGGAATGTTCCTGTTATAAGAATTGACATTCCGGAACTCAATGAATTCTTCCTTGGTCAGCTGATCTATTTCTTTGAACTGGCCTGTGCTGTAAGCGGTTATATACTTGATGTTAATCCTTTCGATCAGCCGGGTGTGGAAGCTTATAAGAAAAACATGTTCGCTCTTCTCAATAAACCGGGGTTTGAAGAGGCCGGAAAGAAGCTTATAGAAAGACTTAAATAGTTGGCGGACGGCGTTGAGGTGTTACGGTTTTGCGGCGTTGCGGTGTTGCGGTTTTACGGCGTTGAGGTGTTACGGTTTTGCGGCGTTGCGGTGTTGCGGTTTTACGGCGTTGAGGTGTTACGGCGTTAAGGCGTTGTGATGTTGCGGTGTCACGGCGTTGCGGTTTTATGGCGTTAAGGTGAGAAAATAAGTCAGTAATATAAATAAACTTTAAAATTTTTAATTTATGAAAATTGAATTGAGAAAAGATTGCAGATGGTCATTGGTGGTACCTACCAGCATGGGTGTTCGTATTACTCCTCTGAATGGTCAGCCTGTTCATTGCAGTGAGACATTTCACATGCAGGCTACCAGTGCAGAATCGAATGTGGCAAGTATTTCCTCCTATCTTGGCCTCCCGGTCAAAATACTGACCACATTTGTAAAAGACAGTCCGATAGCCCGTTTCATTAAAGATAATCTTGCAGGCAGGCATATTGCTTATGAAGGAGTTGAAGTGGAACAGGGCGGGCCATGGGGTTACCGCCACCAGTTCAATATTGCCGACAGCGGTTACGGGTCAAGAGGTCCCAGGGTACAGAATGACCGGGCAGGAGAAGTAGGAAGAACCCTTAATGTTAAGGATTTTGACCTTGCCAGGTTATTTGACAAAGAAGGTGTTCAGATACTTCATCTTTCAGGACTGATAGGTGCACTTTCACCGGAGACCAGCAATTTTTGTCTTGAACTTGCAAGGGCTGCAAAAAAATATGGTACCCGCATATCTTTTGATCTGAATTACCGGGCCTCTTTCTGGAAGAACAGGGAAAAAGAGTTATCCGCAACATTCAGGGAAATAGCAGGGATTGCCGATATACTTGCAGGTAATGAAGAGGATTTCCAGCTCTGTCTCGGTATTGAAGGTCCGGAAGAAGGCGGCAAGGATCTCGCCGCAAAGATCGGGAGTTTCAAAGAAATGATCGGAAGGGTGAAGAATGCATATCCCGGTGCTTCTGTATTTGGTACAACACTTCGCCAGGTAATAAGTGCAAATGAGCATTTATGGGGTGCAATAATGCTTGAAGGTGAAAACTGGCATGTTGTTGAACCACGTGAGATACATGTTCTTGACAGAATAGGCGGCGGTGATGGTTTCGTAGGCGGAATGCTTTATGCTATTCTCAGAAGCTGGGAACCTGAGAAATGGATCCAGTTCGGCTGGGCTTCCGGTGCGCTTGCAACAACGGTTATTACCGACTATGCACAACCTGCAGATGAAGAACAGATATGGAGTATCTGGAAAGGTAATGCACGGGTGAAACGCTGAATAAGATGATTTCGTAAAACAATACAGCCTCCGGTTTTCCCCGGAGGCTGTTTGTTTTTACTTCTTACCGGTTTTTTTCCTGTTTTGAGCGGTTTTTAGCCTTATAAAATTTTAACCACTTGATAT
>CAYQZL010000293.1:0-3315 GCA_964421975.1 uncultured Rikenellaceae bacterium | reverse complement strand
GTAATAAAAGGGGTTGATCCGCTGCTGGATAATGAAGCAATCAGGGTTGTAAGCACTATCCCGAATTTTGAACCCGGCAGACAGGGTGGGATTGCAGTACCTGTATGGTATATGGTGCCGATCACATTTGCCTTAAGTAATAAAACCGAATCGGCTCCACCACCACCACCTCCTCCTCCTCCTCCACCACCTGTGACAGGAAATAATTCTGATCTGCCAACCGAGCCTTTTGTTGTTGTCGAAGAAATGCCAATGTTTCCCGGAGGAGATAAAGCATTGATACAGTACCTGGTTGACAATGTCATATATCCCGAAACGGCCAAAGCCAATAATATTCAGGGCAGGGTGATCTTAAGGTTCTGCGTTACCGAAACAGGATCGGTCGACAGAATAAGTGTACTGAGAGGTGTTGATCCGGATCTTGACGCAGAAGCTTTCAGGGTCGTTTCCTCACTGCCGGCTTTCACCCCCGGTAGACAGGGCGGTGTTGCAGTTCCGGTCTGGTATATGGTACCGGTCACATTTGCGCTCAGTGAACCAACACCGGTAACTACCGGCCTGTCAGCCACAGACAATAAATAATTGGAAAATAATAGATAAATAACTGATACCGGTTTTTCATTCCACTACACGTTAATATTAAAACTGACCCTGAACTGGGGTCAGTTTTTTTATTTCAGTAAATTTGCCCGATCAAATCTGTAAAATGAATCTGACAGAAAGAATAGAAGCATTCGCATCCCTTGGAGAAATACTGCGTGACGCAATTGCCGGGAAACCCGGGAAATTCACATCAGGGACGGAACAGCTTATTGAAAGCCAGCAGATAAAAAATCCCTGGTTCACACCCGGAAATGTAAAATTGGCAATCAGTGCCATTGCTGCCGAACTTACTCAGGATAAACTCAATAGCTGGTGTTCATCTTATCCTGCTCTCAATGAAGACACTTCACCTTTAAATACAGGGGTTGTAATGGCAGGTAATATTCCTCTGGCAGGATTTCATGATTTCCTCTGTGTTCTCATATCAGGGAACAGGATAATTGCAAAAAAAAGTTCAAAGGACACCGATCTGATAGAACTGATCGCCGATATTATCTGTTCTGTTAATCCGGATTTCAGAAATATGATATCACTGACCGAGAGCAGGATCAGTGATTTTGATATGGTAATTGCAACTGGTTCCGACAACAGTTCACGGTATTTTGAATACTATTTCGGGAAGTATCCCCATATAATCCGTAAGAACAGGAACAGTATTGCAGTAATTGACGGGACGGAAAGTGACCGGGAACTGACGGACCTTGGAACTGATGTCTTTTCATATTTCGGACTGGGTTGCAGAAGTATTTCAAAGATATATCTGCCTGAAGGTTATGATATCAGGCAAATAACATCAAAATGGAACGACTTTTCAGGCCTGGTGAATCATAATAAATACGCCAATAACTACGATTTCCATAAGGCGATCTTCCTCATAAACAAGGTAAAATTCACCGATGAAGGCTTTCTTCTCCTCAGGGAAGAAAATTCATTATCTTCTCCTGTTTCAGTTCTTCATTACGAATTTTATAAAACGGATGCAGAACTTTATTCCGGAATTGATTCAATAAGGGATAAAATCCAGTGTATAACAGGTCATGGACAAATTCCCTTTGGCAGAGCGCAGATGCCATCCCTGTGCGACTATGCAGATGGAATTGACACAATAGAATTTCTTTTAAAAAAAAATAACTCAGGGATATTGTAAAACAAAAAATACTATCTTGCACCCATCACATTATAGCAATTATGGTTTATAAATTTGTTGTTTTATCGGATGAAGATGAGTCTTTTATGAGGGAATTTGAATTTCTTGACTCACAGACCCTTTTGGATTTTCACAATATTATCCAGGAGGAACTTGAATTTGATAAATCACAGATGGCGTCATTCTTCATGGCTACAGATAACTGGGAAAAAGAGGAAGAATTTACGCTTTTCGACATGGGTACCGGTTCATCAACAATGGAAGATGCGGTTCTTGAAGATATTATTTTCCGTAAGAATCAGAAACTGCTTTATGTTTTTGATTTTTTCAATGACAGAAATCTTTTTGTTGAATATACGGGAGAATCAAAAGAGGTCACAGGCCGTGAGTACCCGTTCTGCTCAAATTCAAAAGGTGTCCCTCCAAAACAGGTTGTTTTCGGAAGCAGCTCAAAAAAACTCTATAATAATATAATTGTATCTGACGACGAGGATGATGATGAACCGGAAGTGGATGATCTCTTCCTGAACGGTGATGATGAGGATGTCCTGCCGGATTTCGAGAACGAAGAACCCTTGAGCGACGAAGAAGACGACGAATAAACGTCGCGGGAATACCCACATGAAAAATACATTGATAGTACTTCTCGGCCCGACAGGTGTCGGGAAGACTGATCTTTCCATTGAACTGGCCGGACATTATGGCTGTGAGATAATCTCTGCCGATTCACGACAGTTCTACAGGGAGATGAGAATAGGAACGGCTGTTCCTTCAGACGATCAGCTTGCCAGAATAAAACACCATTTCATCAGATTCATTTCTGTCAGGGATTATTACAGTTCAAGTCTCTTTGAAAGAGATGTGCTGAAGCTCCTTCCGCAATTATTCAGCCTTAACTCTGTTGTTTTAATGACGGGCGGATCCGGATTATATATCGATGCAGTATGCAGGGGCATTGACGACATACCTGACGTGGATCAGGAGATCAGGGAAAAATATTTACAGAAATACAGGAAAGAAGGAATTGAAGGTCTCAGGATAATGCTGAAAATGCTTGATCCCGGACACTACGAAAAAGTGGATCTGCGAAATCCCAAAAGGATAATAAGGGCACTTGAGATTTGCGAAACAACGGGACGGCCATATTCAGCTTTCCTGAAAAGAGAGTTACATCCGAGGGATTTTGAAATAATAAGGATAGGGATTAACAGACCAAGAGAAGAACTGTTCGCAAGGATCAATGCGAGGGTAGATGAAATGGTTACAGCGGGACTGGAAGATGAAGCCGCTGGTCTTTATCACCTGAGGGATCTGAATGCTCTTAACAGTGTTGGATATAAAGAATTTTTTGAATATTTCGATGCGAAGATCCAGAGGGAAAAGGCTATTGAGCTTATTAAACGGAATTCAAGGCGTTTTGCTAAACGGCAGATGACATGGTGGAGCAGGGATGATGATATTCAGTGGTTCGGAGCTCAGGAAAAAGCCGGGATTATTCAATATCTCGAAAAGAAATTCAACCCGCTCCGGGGTTGAAATCTGATTTATGGTCATGAGCCCGGGGT
>CAYQZL010000292.1:0-3349 GCA_964421975.1 uncultured Rikenellaceae bacterium | reverse complement strand
AGCCTTCGCCACCTCCTTCGCCAAGGCTACGGAGGTCAAAGAAAGCTTCGGCTGGCAAAGCCTGAAACTCTGTAACCAGCCTCCTCCGCCAGATAGCGGACTCGGCTGGCAAAACCCGGAACCGGATATTGAATCCTCCTGAATCAAGTCGGCGACTTAGTTTCCGTACTGAAAGTGGAATTCTCTGCCTTCAGGAGTAATACCTGCAATTGATTTAAGAGATTTTTCACTTGATCCGGCTGCGGAACGGACATCATCAGGAGAATTAACTTTCTTACTGTTGATGGCTGTAATAATTGTCCCTTTTCTTAATCCGAGATCCCTGAATAAACCATCGTTTATCTCAACTATTTTGACACCATTATCAATTCCATATGTCCTCCTGTCAGCTGAACTCAGTGATTCAAATCTGGCTCCGAATATTGCACCGCTTCCTGAACCACGTGGAACCACATCGGTTGTTCCGGCAATGTTCTTAAGAGTTATCGGAACAGTATATTCCCTGCCATTCCTGATATATGTAATATTTACTCTGTCGCCCGGACGATATTTTCCTACCTGTTCCTGAAGCTCAGTGGCATTATTCACTGCAACACCGTTGAATTTTATGATTACATCATCTTTTTTCAGGTTTGCATCAGCAGCTGATCCACCTTCCCTGACATTTGTGATTATTGCACCCTTTACTTCAGCAAGGTTTTTCTCTCCGGCGATGTCAGAATCCACATCCTGAATATTGACACCTATAAGTGCACGCTGTACTTCTCCGAACTGTTTGAGATCATCAACAACCTTTTTTACGATACTGACCGGAATAGCGAAAGAGTTACCTGCATAAGCACCGCTGGGTGAGTATATTGCTGCAGTAATTCCGACAAGCAATCCCTTGGTATCAACAAGTGCACCGCCGCTGTTACCCATGTTGAGAGCAGCATCAGTCTGAATAAAAGACTCTATACGGTAATCATTCTCGAGTATGTTAAGGTTCCTTCCTTTGGCACTTACGATACCTGCCGTCACAGTCGATGTAAGATTGAAAGGATTGCCTACTGCCAGGACCCATTCACCTACTTTGAGATTATCAGAATCTCCATATTTCAGATATGACAGATTTTCAGCCTTTATTTTCAGAAGTGCTATATCAGTAGTCGGATCACGCCCGATAAGCTCGGCATTGAATACCCTGTTATCATTCAGTTTGACTTCAATATTTTCAGCATCTTCAATAACATGATTATTGGTGATTATATATCCGTCTGATGTTATTATCACACCAGATCCGTAACCTGCTACTTCTCTTGGCTGGCTGCGGTAACGATCGCCGTAAAACCATTCCATAATGGGATTGTCAGGTTGCCTGACCAAAGATTTGGTACGTACATGTACAACAGCATGTACGGTCTGTTCGGCTGCATATGTAAAATCAACCTGTCCGGGTTGCATCTGAAGAGCAGTAAGATATGCTCTGGCCTCAGGTGTTTCTGTCAGGGAACTGTCGTTTGCTACTATCACAGATGGCTTATCAACAATCCGGGTATATGCAAATAATGCTATTGCGGCACCCAGAACTGCCATTAATAATCCTCCAAATAAATATTTACCTTTCATATTTTTAAGAATTTAAATTATCACTTTTTATATATTTGTCACCTTTTTATCAAATATTATGCCTTGTAAAAGTTAATATCTTTATAACCGTTTTCCGGCAGAAATGTTTTACAAAGATCGTGCATTTTTTCTATGATCTTCAATATATTAGAATGATTTAACAACACTTTAACAATGATGACAGCAGCTTTTAACAAATACCAGGGAGCAGGTAATGATTTCGTAATCATAGATAACCGCCGGGATTTAATCGATCCCTCCGATTCAGTTCTTATTAACAGATTATGCGACCGGAGATTCGGGATCGGCGCCGACGGATTAATACTCGTTTCGGAATTAAAAGGTTTTGATTATGAAATGAAGTACTTCAACTCCGACGGTAAACTGGGTTCTATGTGCGGTAACGGCGGAAGATGTACAGCCCATTTTACACTGAAGCATAATATTGCAGGTAAAGACCAGAGATTCATTGCATTCGACGGACTGCATGAGGCACAGGTCAACAATGATATAGTCAGACTTCAGATGGCAGATGTTACCAGCCATAAGATAGTGGATGATAATTATTTCATTGACACCGGATCGCCCCACTATATTCTTTTCCGCGATGATGTCGACACTATGAATGTCTATGAGGAAGGTAAAAAAATAAGATGGTCGGAAAAATTCGCTCCTGGCGGAACAAACGTCAATTTCGTACAGCTTGTTGATAACGGACTCAAGATCAGGACATTCGAAAGAGGCGTGGAAGATGAAACCCTTGCATGCGGAACAGGAGTTACAGCATCTGCCATTGCTGCAGTCCTGAAAGGACATTTTGACACTTCTTCTGTTAATGTCAGTGCAAGGGGAGGAAATCTTAATGTTGAATTCAGAATCGGCAATGAAAGGATAACTAATGTATGGCTCACAGGACCAGCTACTTTTGTTTTCGAAGGGAATATTGAAATTTAACCGCAAGCCTGTAGCCTGAAGAGAGTCATTATAAGATTTCAGGGCTTTAGATCCCAGGTAACAGCAATTACAACTCAATACCGTTCAGTGGTGAATGTTTAAAAAAACCATAAATTCCTTATCATATGAAAGCTCATAGTTTAATCAGTATTTTATTGATCATGTCCTTCCCAGGAACACTGAGCTCACAACCGGGAGCGACCGGGTTAATGAAAGCCATCACCGGAACAGCATCGGATATTGAACGGCTCAGTCATCGTTTCGATATTCTGGAGAAAAAGATCGACGATGTGCAATGGTACAATAAGGTCGGAGATATTGCATTTATTGACAAGGTATATATTACCGGACCTCCGCTGGCAAAGGAAAAGAATCCGACAGGCCAGGGCGCGGGTAATCCGGTTAAATTCTGGAATTATATTTTCATACCGAAAAATGCCGATCCGGCGAAGAAATATCCTCTTCTTGTCTTTCCTCATGGCGGAGTACATGCCAACTTTGATACTTATTACACCCATATAATCAGGGAAATGGTTTCACAGGGTTATATTGTTACTGCTGCAGAGTACCGTGGATCGACAGGATACGGTGCGGCTATGTACGATAAAATAGATTACGGAGGGCTTGAAGTACAGGACGTCGATGCCAGCCGCCAGTTCATGATCGATAATTACAATATTGTCGACAGGGACAGGGTAGGCATCATAGGATGGAGTCACGGAGGCTATATCGCTTTGTTCAAAGATCGGAAGAGCACACGTCTGAACTCCAGTCACCGCTCATTATC
>CAYQZL010000291.1:2263-3405 GCA_964421975.1 uncultured Rikenellaceae bacterium | reverse complement strand
GATGAGAGGTGAGCGGTGTCCGGCATGCGGCGTGCGGCGAGAGACGAGAGGCGAGAGAAGAGCAATGGAATATGTGGGAGGAGCAATAAGCTTGTGATTCAAGATTCAAGATTCAAAATTCATTCAAAATTCAAAATATATAGAACCGCAAACCAGACGCCGGATGCCGGGAGCCGGATACCGGACGCCGGAAAATTAGATTGGCAATTAAAATTTTATTATTTTTAGTTCCCGATAACTTAAATAATATCACCATGAAAAGAATTCCAACGTTTTTAATCTGTTTGTTATTACTGTTTCCGGCAAGTACTTTAATTCTTTCCGGAATAAACACAAAAGACACAAGAATGCTTTCACAGCCTGCAGTGAGTGCAAAGAATATTGCGTTTATCTATGCTGAAGATCTGTGGATAGCAGGACCTGATGGAACGAATCCGCGAAGACTGACTGTGGATGAAGGAGTTGAATCCGATCCTTACTTTTCACCCGATGGAAGTCTGATAGCCTTCAGTGCCCAATACGACGGTAATACCGATATTTTTATTATCCCGGCCGAAGGCGGCGTACCAAAGAGACTGACCTGGCACCCGGGTAATGACATAGTGAGAGGATTCACTCCCGACGGGAAAAATATATTGTTTACTTCTCCTCGTTTCTCCTTCACCGGAGCTTATGTTCAGTTCTTCACCGTTCCGGTCTCAGGAGGCTATCCGGTTATGCTTGAGATACCGGCAGGATATTCTGCTTCCTTTTCTCCTGATGGAAAATCACTTGCATATACTCCGGTATCGCCGGCTTACACACAATGGAAGAATTACAGGGGAGGCAGGAACTCAAAAATATGGATCTATTCGTTTGACGATCATTCGGTGATAAAAATCCCACAACCTGAAGGTGGCTGCAATGATGCAGATCCCATGTGGATAGGGAACATGATATTTTTTATCAGCGACCGGAACGGTGAATTCAATTTATTCTCATGCGATCCGGCCGGAAAAGAGGTCAGATCCGTGACCTCTTTTACAGATTTCCCTGTTATTAAAGCAACAGCCTCAGACAACAGGATAATATTTGAACAGGCAGGATATCTGCATTTATGTGATCCCGGAACTGGTTCAGCAGAACGGCTGAAGATAGGAATC
>CAYQZL010000291.1:0-2253 GCA_964421975.1 uncultured Rikenellaceae bacterium | reverse complement strand
TTTGACTACAGGGGGGAAATTGTAACCCTGCCTGCAGAAAAAGGTGATCCAAGGAACATTACCTCAACACCCGGAGTACATGAAAAATATCCTTCATGGTCCCCTGACGGAAAGTTTATTGCATATTTTTCTGATGCATCTGGGGAATATGAGCTTCATATAATGCCACAGGACGGAAAGGGGACACCAAAAATTATCAAGCCTCAGGGTACAGGATTTTACGCCTTCCCTGAATGGTCACCCGACAGTAAAAAGATATGTTATACAGATAACAGCAAAAGCCTTTATATAATTGATGTCGGTACCGGAATCATCAAAAAGATCGATTCTGATGCCCTTAATTCACCCGGATCTTTCCGAAAACTTATTAATGACTGGTCTTCGGATTCAAAATGGATTTCATATACAAAAGTCACTGACACTTATTTTAAAGTAGTATATCTCTATTCGGTGGATCAGCATATCTCCTACCCTGTTTCAGACGGGATGAGTGATGCATCGGATCCTGTATTCGATCCCAGTGGAAAATATTTGTACTTCTTTGCATCCACCGATGCAGGTCCTGTCGTAAACTGGTTCGATCTTTCAAGCCAGGATATGAGGATGACCAGTTCAATATATCTTGTCACCCTGCAGAAAGATACACTTTCTCCATTTGCCAGGGAGAGCGATGAAGAAACTGTTAAACAGGAAAAACAGGAACCTGAAAAGGCTGCCGAAAAGAAGAAAAAAGAGCTGAAAAATACTCCTTCCCCGAAAACTGAAAGCTCAGGAGTTAAGATTGATATCGAAGGGCTAAGGGATAGGATCGTAAGTATACCTGTCAGTGCCGGAAATTACTATAACCTTGGTGTGGGCGCCAGTGGTGAGATCTATTATATTGTCAGACCCGCCGGAAGGGGTTCTTCAGCCACGATCAGGAAATACGACCTGAAAGAACGTAAAGACAGCGAGATTATGGAGGCTGATAACTTCATTATTTCAGCAGATACAAAAAAGATGCTATATACCAAAGGTCAGGTTGTCGGTATCACTTCAACAGGAAAAAAACCGGAATCCGGCAAGGGTATTTTAAATACAGGCAGTATCTCTGTAAAAACTGATCCCGCTGCAGAATGGCCTCAGATCTTTGATGAAGCCTGGAGGATCAACCGCGACTACTTCTATGATCCGGGTATGCACGGAGCTGACTGGAATGCCATGAAGAGCAAATATTCCCGGTTCCTGCCCGATCTGTCCTGCCGCAGCGACCTTAACAGACTTATTCAATGGATGTGCAGCGAGCTGGCTGTTGGTCACCACAGAGTCGGTGGCGGCGACAGGCCATTCAACCCCCAACGGTTAGGCGTCGGCCTCCTTGGTGCTGATTATACAATTAACAACAACAGATACCAGTTCAAAAAGATATATGGAGGACTGAACTGGAACCCCGACCTGAAATCACCTCTTACCGAACCAGGACTGAATGTAAAAACGGGAGAGTATATTCTTGCTGTTAACGGGAAAGACCTGACAGCTGAACATAATATTTTCAGTTTTTTTGAAAATACAGACGGAAAAATCATAGAACTTACAATTGGTCCCGAAGCAGGTTATACCGGTTCAAGGATAATTAAAGTCGTACCTGTCGGCAGTGAAAGTGCGCTTCGCAACCGTGACTGGGTTGAAGGAAATTTAAAGAAGGTAACCGAGGCAACACAGGGTCAGGTTGCATATGTTTATGTTCCTAATACATCTACATCGGGACATGAGTATTTTAAAAGATATTTCTTTCCCCAGGTTAACAGGAAAGCCGTCATTATAGATGAGCGATTTAACGGAGGAGGTCTTCTCGCCGATTATTATATTGATATACTCCAGCGACCTCTTCAGTCTTTCTGGAACATGCGTCATGGCATTGATCTGAAATCACCAAGCGGTTCAATACAGGGACCGAAAGTGATGATCATAAATGAGTATGCCGGATCAGGTGGAGACATGCTTCCGTGGATGTTCAGAAAATTCGGGGTCGGAACACTTGTCGGGACCCGCACCTGGGGCGGACTGGTAGGTACACTTGGATTCCCGGAACTGATGGACGGAGGTGGTGTGACCGCACCAAATCTTGCGATATGGACGGAAGATGGGTTCATTGTGGAGAATGTTGGCATTGCTCCCGATGTGGAAGTGGAACAGTTGCCTGCAGAGATAATTAAAGGCAGGGATCCTCAGCTTGAGAAAGCGATTGAGGTTGCGTTGAAGGAACTGGAGAAG
>CAYQZL010000290.1:0-3412 GCA_964421975.1 uncultured Rikenellaceae bacterium | reverse complement strand
AGCGTTCGAACCGAGGAGCGTAGCGACGAGTTCGTGAGCGGCAAGTGTGAAGGATAGTGTGAGCGAACAATCGCTCCGGGATCACAAATGGCAGCTAAAAACAGCTGCCATTTATATTTCAGGTATAACAGAATCAACAACTATCCAGTAATCAGGAGCGATGAGAACGCGAAGGGGGGGGAAGCGTTCGAACCGAGGCGTTTAACGCCGAGTTCGTGAGCGGCATGTGTGAAGGCATCAGTAACAATGAGAATGCGAAGCGAAGCAAGAAGGCTTGAAACCAGGTGTTTAAAATCTTATTATATCTATCATTTTTGTGATTGCTTCGCATTCTTCCGGATCTTTAACAGCTGAAAGACCGATAAGACTTCTTGCATAGTTAAGATCTTCCCGTGCGATGAAGTCTTTCCCTATTATAATATAATATATAATTGCCGATTTAAGAGTATTTGCTTTTATTCTAAAAGTATGAGGACTTAACCGTGCAGGGAAAAGATGAATAAATCTGAACGTATCATCATTATATTGCACTATCCAGCGTGATTTGTCTGATAATGTAATGTTTTTATACTTACGGTGATCATATCCTGCCCACTTGCGAAAAGTATCCTGTTCAATGATATTCAGTGACCTGATGATTGATATAACTTCATCGCAGATTTGTCTAACCCCCAGGGATCCGTTGTACACATCCATCACTGATGATCCTATATACCTGAGTTCTCTGACAAAATTTTCATGATAAAAGTCATTATTATCACGCAACCTTTCCGCTATAAAATCCCTTATATATATAAGATGATGTTTGAGAGGATTAAAAATCAAAGGTTGTGGTATATTGGGCATAAGGAAGATAAAAATTTACAGGATTATTTTAATTATAAAAAAAATCATTTTAGTACAGATTTCCACATGTTTAAGTTAAAAAATGTTAATATAGCTGATATTAATTATCACATATCTAACAATATTCAATTCAGTTTTTTTTGTTTTTTTAAGTAAAACTTTCATATATTTACATTTCGTATTTAAACAGGATTAGAAAATTACTTAAATTTAAATTTAAACATTAACCCAAAACCCACTGATTATGAAGTATTATGACTCTGCCTAATTTCTGTACTCAACCCAGAAATAATTTTACATGTTTTAACACTCTGTTTTTTTTAACAGTTGATTACACTGACTACATACTGAAGAGTAGATTAGTGTATAATTATTTAATTAAATCTAAATTATGAAAAAAATCAATTATTTGCTACGGACGGAATTAAGGTCTCGTCCGGAAAAACCAAGCAGAATTTCACAATTCTGGATTCTCCTGATTTTGTTTGCATTTTTTGGTTTCTTCCAGAGTACAGCAGTCACTTACGGCTCCTCTGCGGTTGATGATGGTCTTGTGACCGTTACCAGTAATGCAGACAATGCAGTAGCTGATCTCGACCAGAAGAGGGTGACCGGTGTAATCAGGAATGAAGTGGGAGACCCGCTTGCCGGTGCCACCATACAGGTGCAGGGAACAACACTTGGTACCCTGACCGATGGTGAAGGAAGATTCTCAATTGAGGTACCAAACGAAAATGCAGTTCTTGTAATATCCTTTATAGGATATATTCAGCAGGAAATATCCGTTGCCGGAAGAAATACCGTTGACCTTGAACTTCAGCCGACTCTTGAGAGTCTGGAAGAAGTTGTAGTTGTTGGATACGGTACTCAGAAAAGAACAACAGTAACAGGTTCCGTGAGTGTTGTTAAAGGTGATGAAGTAGCCAAAGTGCCTGTTTCAAACATAACCAACGCTATGGCCGGTAAGCTGGCTGGTGTATTAACCAGGCAGGACGGTGGTCAGCCAGGTGACGACAATGCTGATATCTTTATCAGAGGTGTTGCCACTACCGGAACCTCTGATCCACTAATAGTTGTCAACGGCGTTATACGTGACAATATCAACCAGGTCGATCCCTCTACCATTGAGTCAGTGACAATACTGAAAGATGCTTCTGCTGTTGCACCCTACGGTATGGGAGGGGCCAACGGTGTTATTCTCATAACTACCAAAACAGGATCGGAAGGAATGCCAACCCTTACATTCAATGCTTATTACGGAATACAGACGCCTACTTATTATCCGGAACTACTGGATGCTGTTGATTACATGAAATTACGCAATGAGGCAACACTTAATGAAAACCCTGAAGCAGTTCTTCCGTTTGATCCGGAAGTTATTGCAAATTATGCTGATTACCATGCTGATGATCCCGACAGATATCCTGACAGTAATACAAAGGATCTTGTCAATATGACAATGCCGATACAGAAATATGACCTGCAGGTAAGCGGAGGTAGCGAAAAAACAAAATATTTCGCCAGCCTCGGCTATTTTGGTCAGGACGGTCTGTTTGACAGGGTTAATTACAACAGGTTCAATGTAAACCTGAGTCTCGATACAAAAGTTACAAATACAACAACCGTTGCTCTCTCTTTCCTTGGAACCGCAGAGGAAAGAAATGACCTTGATGTTGCCTCTTCTGCAGCCCAGATCTTCAGGAACGGATATAAATTCATTCCTACTGAATCAATATACTATTCCAATGGTCTCTGGGGCCAGTTTGCAGGTAACTCTCCAGTAGCAGTACTGAAAGGTGACGGATATGAAAAAGTGGAAGACAATACAGTCCTTACTTCTGTATCCGTTGAGCAACAGATACCGTGGATAGAAGGTCTGAGCCTGAAAGGTTCTTTCAGTTATGATACAAGACTAGGCTATTCCAAAGGATGGCATACACCCTTCTATTATTATGTTATTGACTTGAACACTACACCTTATAGCTTTTCAAGGTCAATATCCACCCAGGAAGGGAATGTCCCGGCATATACTTATCTGACACAGACTGATGAAAGGAGAAGATTTTACACATATCAGGGTTATATCAATTATGCCAGATCATTTGGAAATCATGATGTAACAGCTCTCGTTGTAGCAGAAGCAAGAAGTAATGATTACGATCGGCTGTATGCCCGCAGGAATAATTTCAATGTTCTGATTGATGAATTGGATTTGGGAAGTTCAGATAAATCTGATTTCGAAAACGGAGGTTCATCAACCAAGGGAACACAGATAGGATACGTCTACAGGTTTGGATACACTTATAACGACAGGTATATGTTTGAAGCATCCGGTCGTTATGACGGGCACTATTATTTTGCTCCTGGTAAAAAATGGGGTTTCTTCCCTGCTTTCTCTGTTGGATGGAGAATATCTGAAGAAGATTTCATGCAGGGTCTTTCATGGCTAAACAATCTGAAGCTCAGAGGATCATGGGGTAAATCAGGAAACCTTGCCGGTAGTGCTTACCAATATCTTCCAGGCTATACTCTTGCAGGTAACAGGGCAGTATTCGGATCAGGTACC
>CAYQZL010000289.1:0-3473 GCA_964421975.1 uncultured Rikenellaceae bacterium | reverse complement strand
CACCCTATCCTACACTCTTTCCCTACACGACGCTCTTCCGATCTCCGGCAACACTGATAAATTTTCCGATAGCAGTGCTCAGATTACCGAAATTCAATAACGATTTAATTTTTTCTATTAAGAAATCCTGAAAGGTCTCACCATAAGGTATTGCACCAAGTATATGAAGTTTCTCATCAATCCATGCCAGAGGTTCTTTCAGATTCTGGGCAAGGATATTAAAATCAATTGATGAAATAGCCTGCGCCTGTTTGATTATAAGAGGAACAAAGATTGCAATGAATCCGGAACCGATTATTATAATTATCAGCAGGGTGAGAACTGCGCTGAATAGTCTGGGCATTTTAAGTTTACGTATCCGGATCCTGTCAAAGAATCTGACAAGTGGTGCACCGATAAATGATACCATTGCCGCGATCAGTACCCAGATTATTATATAATAGAATCTGTAAATAAGATATCCCGCTATCAGAATAGCCAGTATGTATCCGGTATATTTTAAAATCTGTTTCATATAAGCTGTTATATCAACTTATAAATTTATGAAGAAATACCAGATGGTTATTCCTGTTTTTCATCTCTGGTCGTATTGATTCTGAAAAGTTTGAATAAATCAACAACCAGGATTGGGATAAGCGACATCAACAGAACAATGATCCAGTGTTTTCCATCCATTGCGGTAAGTTTGAAAGCATCGCGTACAGGTGGTACAATAAGTACAATAACAGCCATTGCTGCCGATATCAGGATAGCTCCTATCAGAGGCTTGTTCCTCATCGGATTTGTTTTAATGGATAATTTTGTAGTTGAATGTATATTACGTACATGAGTGAGCTGTGCAAACATCAGAGTTGCAAATGCCATGGTCTGGCCAAGAATAACTCCCTGTTCGCGTAATCCCATGATGAATGCTGCAAGAGGTATCGCTCCGATCATTATTCCCTGGTATAATATCCTCCATACCATACCTCTTGTCATAAATCCTCTTTTTGATTTTCTTGGCTTTCTTCGCATAATGTCATTTTCGGCCGGATCGACACTAAGTGCAAGTGCGGGAAGGCTATCTGTAACCAGATTAACCCACAGAATATGAATGGGTAAAAGAGGAGTACCCATATTGAATACAGATGTTACCAGCAGAAGGAATATTTCACCAACATTACAGGAGATAAGAAACTGAATAGCCTTGAGAATATTATCATAAATTCTTCTGCCTTCCTCAACAGCTGAAACAATTGTAGCAAAGTTATCATCGGTAAGCACCATATCTGCTGCCCCCTTGGCCACATCAGTACCCACTATCCCCATAGCTGCGCCTATATCTGCCTGCTTCAGAGCTGGTGCATCATTCACACCATCTCCTGTCATTGCTACAATTTCATTATGTGATTGCCAGGCTTTTACGATCCGGACTTTATGTTCCGGAGCAACCCGGGCATAAACTGAATATTTTGATACATTTTCAGCCAATTCTTCATCACTGAGTTTTTCAAGATCAGCTCCTGTTATGGCAAAATTGCCATCCTTATATATCTCCAATTCCCTGGCAATGGCAAGAGCTGTATTTTTATGGTCACCCGTGATCATTACAGGCCTGATGCCGGCGGAATTGCACTTATGTACAGCATCAAGGACTTCTGGTCTCGCCGGATCGATCATTCCAAGCAGACCGATGAAAATCAGTCCATTTTCCAGGTCGCCTATTTCTACATTGGCCGGCGCTTCAGGAAGGTCCTTATAGGCCATTGCAAGTACCCTTAAAGCTGAATCAGCCATCTCCTCGTTAGCTTTCCTGATCAGCCCGGTATCCTGTTCTGATATCGGCTTTATTTCTCCGGCTATAATAATCCTGTTACAAACACTGAGAACCTCATCAAGGCCTCCTTTCACATTTACCCGTGTATTACTGTCAGACAACCTGTTAACTGTAGTCATTCTTTTACGGTCTGAATCAAAAGGTATCTCAGCGACCCGGGGATATTCCTTTTCATATTTATCCTTGTAAACACCATAGAGTACCCCGAATTCGAGCAATGCGGTTTCTGTCGGATCTCCGGTATATTCAATTTTACCATCATTCTTTATCCTGAGCTGGGCATCAGCACAGAGAACCGAGACCGAGAGCAACCTGTGTTCTTCCGGATTCAGTTCAGTTGCCGGTGCTGTTCTGTTTATCATATCTTTTTTATGATTTACATAGGCAGCAACAACAGTCATTTTATTCTGTGTAAGCGTACCTGTTTTGTCAGAACAAATAACCGTAGCACTTCCAAGTGTTTCGACTGAAGGTAAGGTTCGTATAATTGCATTGCGCTTAACCATACGCTGAACTCCGATTGCCAGTACTATTGTTGAAACGGCTGGCAATCCTTCAGGAATGGCTGCGACTGCAAGACTGACGGCAGTCATAAACATGTCCAGAATGGAATTGCCATATAATACCCCTACCAGGAAAATCACCCCGCAGATAATCAAGGCTGCAGTGCCCAGAAACTTACCCAGTTGTGCAAGACGCCGGCTCATCGGAGTTTCCGTTTCTACAGCCTGCTGAAGCATATCAGCTATCTTGCCCACCTCTGTCTGCATACCCGTACCAACCACAACCCCACGACCTCTTCCATAGGTAACCATACCCGTCGAAAAAGCCATATTAATTCTGTCACCAAGCCCAATCTCATTTCCGTTTAAAGTCTCCGTTATCTTATCTACCGGAACAGATTCGCCCGTAAGTGCCGATTCCTGAATCTTCAGGTTAATGGCTTCGATCAGACGCAGGTCGGCCGGTATTATCGCCCCTGTTTCAAGAATAACAACATCACCGGGAACAAGATCACTTGAGTGAATCTCAAATATCTCTCCGTTCCGCATCACCTTAGTGACCGGAGCAGCCATATTTTTCAATGCTTCCAGGGAAGATTCGGCTTTTCGCTCCTGAATGGCGCCAATAAAGGCATTAACTATAAGAATACCAAGAATAACAAATGTATCAAGCAATCCTTCCCCTTCATATACTCCCACAACCCCTGATATAATGGCTGCAATTAACAGAACAATGATCATAAAGCTCTTAAACTGTTCAAAAAACATTTTTATAAATGTTTTTCTCTTCTTTGAAACTAACTGGTTCGGACCAAATTTTTCAAGCCTTCGTTTAACTTCTTCAGCGCTCAGACCCGTTTTATCAGAAGTATTTAGTTCTTCAATTACTTTTTTAACTTCCTGGTTATAAAAATTGCTCATGTATATGTTATGTTAAAAAAATCAGATGCAAAAATTAATTTTAATTAATTTATTGAAAGATTTCAGGATTTCAGGGCTTCTATCATTTCTTTCGAAGGTTTATTTGGAATTTCTGCAATAATTTCTCCATTATATTCAAATACTTCCTTATCATCTGAAGTAATCTCCCCTATAACCGCAACATTATCTGTAAGGGTTCTGACTGCTCTCAAAACCTCATCGACAGAATCAGG
>CAYQZL010000288.1:0-3493 GCA_964421975.1 uncultured Rikenellaceae bacterium | reverse complement strand
GATAATGAGCGGTGACTGGAGTTCAGACGTGTGCTCTTCCGATCTGACTAAATCACTCCTGTCAGCTGACCAGCTGACAGGATTTTTATTTTAATATGGCCGAACCTGGTTTACCAGAGTGAGGTCATATTAAAATAAAAATACCTTATGAGCGAAGCGAATAAGGTAGTGATTTAGTCTGCAGGGACCTCCCCTGCGGGATCACGAGCGAAGTCAGCCGATGGCGAAAGCCAAGGCTGACGAAGCGAGTAATCCCTCTTACCAAAAGATCGTGGTCATGAACGCATGATTCATCAGATAAACCTGATAAAATCATTCCGATTCCAGCATCGGATTATTATACATTATCTTCTGATTCAGTTCAAAATCATATAAAGTAAGGATTCTTAAACGGTAAAAAGATTCCCAGTAATTCTCAATTGCAGTGATATAGTCTCTTTTAGCGCTTTCGCGTTCAGATAGTGCTATATTCAGGTCTGTAATACTGATCTCACCACTCTGAAATTTCTTCAGTGCAATAAGATATCCATTCTCAGCCACCTTATCCGCTTCTTTTGCTGTAGTGATCTGGTCACGGATCAGCCCGAACTGTTCTACCTGTACAACAACTTCACGCTCAAAATCCTTAATATCTTTTTCAACATCATATACAACCAGTTCACGTTGTGATTCAGCCAGTTTAATCGAAGATGCAGATCTTCCCCAGTCAAGTATGGGAATTTTCATACTGAGACTGATTATCCTCTGTTTTTCCGGCTGATCATATACTCCGCCATATGTTTCTGCACTGTTCGAAAGGCCATAACTGCCAACAAGGGTAGCGCTCAGACCTGAATTCCTTTTGGCTCTCTGAAGATCCCTTTCGGCTTCAATAAGCCTTCTGGTGAAATAAGGTGTTTCTTTCCGGTTTGCTTTTGCTTCATCAAGTGCTTTTTCCTGATCAATGGAGAAAAGGAACATATCCAGAGGTATAAGAAGTTCAATTTTCTGGTTCTGATCGAGATTAATATAGGATTTCAACTCAAAATCAGCATTTTTCAGGTCCATTCTTGCTTTATTCAATGCTTTCTGTGCATTGAAAACAGATAGTTGTATCCGTGCAAAATCATTATCTGATATCTTTCCCAGTTGTTTCCTGACTTCAGCAATTTTGAGATTATTATTGCTGTTCTTCAGGTTGTTCTCTGCAAGATTATAATTCGTCTGAATCTGTAAATACCTGAAAAAATAAACAGCAGCCTGAAGAGCAATTCTTTCAGTCGATTCAATATATTGTTTCTGAGATTCTTCATATACCAGAGGTTCGGTTTTTTTTTGCCATTTCATATAATTATATGCAAATATTGGCTGATATAATCCGATCTGAAAAGGACTTCCGGAATATTCCACCGAACTTTTTATAAAATCCTGAACACGATATAAGTTTGTTGCGGCATACAATGAAGTTCCCGTACCGGGTATTGACTGGCTCAGGGCAATCTGTGAAGATCCCTGAAGCTGTGATATTTTTCTGAATTCAATACTCCCGTCAGGCTGTACAACGGGTGTATTTTTCTGAGTAAAGTTTGGTAATTCCCCTGTAAGCGTGAGCTGTGGTCTGAAACTGGTTTTAAAGTTTTTCCAGCGCCAGTAGTAATTCACGTTTGTGTTCTGAGCATATTTTGTGGAAGCTGATTGCTGTATGGCCAGATCCACAACATTTCTCAGACTCAGTGAATATACCACACTGTCATTTGAATTACCGGATAAAGGATATATCAATCCTGATAAAATGAAGAACAGAACGCTATACCTGATTTTTATTCTCATAATAAGATCATGTTTATTAATCCACCAAATCAATTTCTTTCAGATTTCCGTACCGGGGAACATTGGAAATAATAATCCGTTCTCCCGGACTGAGGCCTGTCACAATCTCTACATATTCCGTTCCCATCAGCCCGGTTGTCACAGTCCTTCTTACTGCTTTGTCGGTATTTAACACAAACAGATCCTGATTCCTGCCCTTACTGAAAACAGGACCATTTTCAACCCGTAATACACTGTCTTTTTTTTGAGTTACAATCTGAAGAGCTATTTCCATATTTGGGATCAGTTTGTTATAATGACTGAAATCGAGAAAGACATCAAATTCTATTTTTTTATCTTTCAGTACCGGAGAGACGTTTCCGATTATACCTCTGAGGCTTGTATTATCTAGCAGTGCATATACTTCTCCACCGGTCTTTACCTGGTCTATATAAGGATTATCAATTGTGGCTTTGACTTTAAACGTTGAAAGATCAGACATTTTAACCAGCATTTTATCTTTTTCAACCCTTTCGCCCACGTTTGTATAAATGCCGAGTATGATTCCATCGGAAGGGGCTCTGATCCTCAGCTTTTCAAGTAAATCCTGCCTTAAACTCAACTCTTTGTTTCTCATATCAATCTGAAGCTGAAGACCTTTTTCATCTGCTTCGAGCTGTTTCAGGCGGATTGAATTCTTTTCCAGTGTCATATTGAGGTCTTTTTCAGCCAGAACCAGTTCTTCCCTGGTTTGTTCGTGAAGGGCAGGTGAGATCCCTCCTACCTTAAGAAGTTGTTCCTGATCCGCTATCTCTGTTTTAAGTGACGTTATTTTCAGTCGTTTCACTTCCGCATTATAATCAAGATCTACTCTGATACTTCTGGAGTTCAGTCTGTTTTTCTGGAGATCATTTTCCATTACTTCAAGCTGGTCCCTCAGGTTATCAATTTCCTGGATCAGTGATTTTGAATCAAGAGTCAGTATAATATCTCCTTTTGACACACGGCTTCCCGGAGCCCTGGAAAGAGAGGATACAACACTCGATGAGGGGCTCAGCAACAATACTTCGTTTTCGGGATTGACAATGCCGGAGGCAGGTACTGAAGTAAATACCGGACCATAATCAACATTCGAAATAACATAGTCTCCCGGCTTAATTGAAGCAGGCAATAAATATCTTGTCACCACAATATAAATTAATACCAGGCAGATGAGAATAACTGCGGCAGTCAATATTCTTTTCATTACTATAGTGTTTTTATCAGCGTGTTTCATATATTATTAATTTTAATAGTCATATTAAGCCTTCCTGTTCTTGTTTCATTCTGACAATTCCCGACTATGTTTATCAAAAAACGAAGGTACCCTGAGTATATTTTGAACAGTCAGATATCCGCCCTGTAAAAGCGGAGGAATGAACATAATTTTCTCTAAAACCCCAAATATAAATTTTTCACCGGAGAACACCCGGTAAATTTAGAAGAAGTCTGGTGGAATTACTGTTAAAGAAATTTGCTCCAGGACGATTTTAAGAGGTTATTATCTGATATCTAATATATTCCAGATATTTATTAATTTCAAAATAATACCGATGAATCTCAAATTTAATTATCCAGCGCACTATAACGTATAATCCACAGGCAAAATTAGATCAGAACAGATCGGAAGAGCACACGTCTGAACTCCAGTCACCGCTCATTATCG
>CAYQZL010000287.1:0-3509 GCA_964421975.1 uncultured Rikenellaceae bacterium | reverse complement strand
CGTCTCTCTCAACCTTCGGCAACACATCGATCCTGCCCGGAAGAGTATCACGGGTACAAAGGCTGTCCGTCACCTGCACGGTTGTATCTTTCTGACTATAAAGAGGGGTCAGCAGCAAAACAATGAATAATATTGACAGGACATGCTTCACATTCACCGGAATTTATTGCAAAGTTATCAAATTACAGGCCAATTGGTGAAGGTCACAGGAAGTGTTTAGGATTTTGGTCGTGCAGTCGTGCGGTACTGCAGTCGAGCGGTCACTCCTTTTTCCTTTGTTCCACAGGTTCTCCTTATGGTCACGACCCATTTCTTTGTACCATATCAGGGGTAATTTGAGGGTTAAGTACTGAAACTGAAAAGAAAAAAGATAAAAATAATTCTGTTTCGACAAATTATTTCCTGAATTTACGATACATGGTGTCCTTCAATTAGCGTAACTTGTATAAGCGTTAATAAACCATTGAATTTCAGAAGACCTATTCTTCTGACAACTATAAACCATTTTAATCATTAAATTATGAAAAAACAGCTTTTACTCAGCATGATCTTTACGCTTTTATGCGGATTCATCTATGGGCAGCACCTTATCAGGGTAAATAACAACCCGGCTGCCGGTGCGGATTATACAACAATGCAGGCGGCAAATGACGATGCACTTCCGGGAGATACAATTTATCTGGAAGGATCACCAGCTTTTTATGACGGAGCGAATATCGATAAAAAACTTATAATAATCGGTCCCGGTTATTTTCTTGCCGATAATGACAGTACCCAGGCAAATGTTCTTGATGCAAAAATAAATCACCTGGACCTTATTACAGGATCAAAGGGAACCAAGGTTTGTGGTTTAATAATACTATCGTCTCTTGCGATACGCGATGATGAAATTGTTGCATCAAGATGTAAGATTAACTTAATAAGTTTTTGGGATGGCAGTAACAATACTCTGATAACACAGAATTATATTACCGGACAAATTCTCGATTATTCAGGGAATCTGACCAATTCGATTATTTCGAATAACATAATCGGCACCAGCATAAGTGCCGGTAGTGCAAGTTATCCTCTGCAAATTACGAATAATGTATTTAAAGGAACATCCGGACCTCCTGTAAGTGTTTATTATTCAACCATCTCAAATAATATATTTATATCGTCAACAAATAAGATACAGGAAAATACAGGGAATACAATAATCAACAATATTTTTGCTTATGCCGGCACCAATGCCAATGGGAATAAATACAGCATTACAATGACTACTGTGTTTGTTGATCTTAACGGAACCCTTGGTTATAGTGAGGATGAAAGATACAAGTTGAAAGCCGGTTCTCCTGCAATCGGGGCAGGTGTCAGCGGTGTAGATTGCGGAGCCTTTGGGGGAGTAACTCCCTATGTTTTATCGGGTTTACCTCCCTTCCCGCGTATATACGAAGCTACCATCCCCGGTACTGCCTATTCCGATAAGGGCCTTTCCTGCACTATTAAGATCAAAGCAGGCAAATAGTATGAAAACAGGGGTAACAATGAAAAAGCTACCTTTAATTCTTGTGTTTATTTTGTCTGTTCAATTATGTATAGGACAGAAAATAAATAAGGCGGAATACTTTATCGACAGTGATCCGGGATTTGGCAAGGCAGTGACCGTTCCCGTAACCACACCGGCTAAAGATGTGTCGTTAAGTTTCCTGGTCAATTCATCCGGGCTTTCCCAGGGATTCCATATGATGGTACTGAGAGCCCGCGACGACAAAGGTTTGTGGAGCACAACACGCCAGCAGTCGTTTTATGTTTACCGGCCTGAAAGTACAACCGAATACAAGATCACAAAAGCTGAATATTTCATCGATACTGATCCCGGATTCGGCAAGGCAATTTCTGTTCCGATAGGCACTCCGGCTAAAAAGTTATCTCTCTCCTATAATGTTAATATCACCGGATTGTCACAGGGTTTCCATATGATGGTCATGAGAGCCCGTGATGAAATGGGACGCTGGAGCGCTGCACGTCAGCAGACATTTTACGTCTATAATCCTGCAAGCACCACAAGCGCAAAGATCAATAAAGCAGAATATTTTATAGATACCGACCCGGGATTCGGAAAAGCAACTCAGATTCCGGTTTCCACACCATCAAAACTTCTTTCCCTGAACTTTAATCCGAATATTACCGGGCTCACACAGGGATTTCACATGCTCGTCGTAAGAGCACGCGATGAAATGAAGAAATGGAGCAATACAAGGCAACAGGTGTTTTATGTTTACAGGGGGTCACCTGCGGTTTCTCCGAAAATCACCGGTTTGGAATACTTCATTGATAATGATCCCGGTTTTGACAAGGGAACGAAGGTTACCGTACCGGTACCGGCTGACAGGGTGGCATTGGAATTTACAGTACCACTGACAGGTCTGAGCAGCGGAAATCATGTTTTATATATGCGGGCGAAGGATGAAGCAGACCGGTGGAGTAATCTATATATTCATGGATTTAATCTGACAATAACCGCAATAGGTGATGAGGAGATAGAATCCTGGTTTAAAATGTACCCTAATCCCAGTGACGGTAATTTTGTGATAGATTTTGATGACCTTCAGAGAGCTTCTGTTAAAATAGCGATTATCGACCTGAACGGGCGCATTGTTTATTCCAATGAATTGAATGGCGAGATCATTCCCCTGTCTGTTGATTTGCCTGATGGGATTTATATGTTAAGAGCAGAATCAGGCAGTCAGCGCTTCATGCAGAAGTTAATTATCAGTCGGTAGCAAGGCGACAGGATAGAATCGCTCCTACGTATTATAATACGTAGTTTAATACGTAGTTTAATACGTGGTTTACATTATGACCAAATTAGAAAACCAAAATAGGGTGAGTTCATCATGAAGGAATAAACCACCCAACCAATAACCATATTCATCAAAAACAATTTCCCCGGCTACCTTTTATTTTTTATTCTTCCCTAAAAAGTTAAATTTGCTAAAACCTTTTTATGGCATTACAGGTAGAGGATCTGGATGATCAGTCAAAATACAGGGAACTGTTGAAGATCCCTTATGACGAACTCATAGATTTTGTTCTCGATTATATCAGAAGAAAATCGGAGGTGATGATCTTTTTCTGGTCATTTTGTATAATTTGCGTTGGTATTGCTATAACGGTGAGAATAAATATCGCCGGATATTTCCCTCTGAAAAATATTATCCTTCATTCAATCCTGGGATTACTGGTTTTCCCTCTCTTATTAATACCACTTCATGAGCTTATCCATATAATAACATATCTCATTGCCGGTGCCAGAAGAATAAGAGTGGGAATGGATCTGAAACAGTATATGTTCTATGTTACCGCACACCGGTTTGTAACCGGACAGAAATCTTTTAAACTTGTGGCTTTAGCCCCGTTTATTACAATAAGTCTCACACTGATAATAATGGTCCTTCTTCTTCCCGGTCTTTGGAAAGATCGGAAGAGCACACGTCTGAACTCCAGTCACCGCTCATTATCTC
>CAYQZL010000286.1:0-3538 GCA_964421975.1 uncultured Rikenellaceae bacterium | reverse complement strand
TACCGGTATCGGCAGGTGTATTCCAGATAAGATCGCCTGTTATTGAATCGACCCGCAGAAAATATGTTGCGGGAGGCAAAGTATAATTCTCAATCTTCCTGCCGTCTTCGCGGGTACAGGTGGTGAGCTGGTAAGAAAGACTGTCCCCGTCGGGATCATATGCAGCAGGATTATGGATGAAAACGTATCCGAGAGCTGCTTTATCATAAGGAGGATTAAGCAAAACCGGAGTGCTGTTCCTTCCCATTGAAGGATTGACGATCAATGTTGTTGATATCGAAAATACAACATTCACACTGTTTGGAATATTCTTCACACCATAATTCCTGTTGGGGTCCTGTACCACAATTTTATATACCCCTGGTCCCGGATAAGTGTGCCTGATCTTATATACATTTCTCCTGTAATAATTGGGGAGAGTGACTTTTTCTATTCTTTCTGCCGTTGAGACCGTGTTGTCACCCCAGTCAACATCCAGCTGCTGCCTGTCTGCAAGACTCAGAGTATAGGTAAATGTTGTAATTGTTATTTCATATGTGAGGTCTGAAATCTGAACATATGTGATCTCCCCTGCCCTGTTGTGAGTGGCTGAGAGGATGATAAAATTAAATGATATAAGCAGAATTGCGAATAATCTTTTCATAACCTGAATCCTTACTACCTCCAATTACCTTAAAATAAATGTCTGCTCTGTTTTTTCCGGTGTAAGTTTTACACCTTCTTCAAATCCGCTGATACGAACAATTGTCATATTAGCCTGATCATCATATAATCCGGTCATTATCTCGTTTTTTATACTGACAATTTCCGGATGCCTTTCTGAGCGGTAAACAAGGTTTACACTAATCTCATTTTCTTCAAGAGCCAGTTTCTGATTTAATAACTTGCCCTTTAGTTGTTTATTGTTCACCGTAATGATAACTTTACCTGCAAGATACTCTTCCATCATGCCTTGGGTAATCTCCTGATTACCAGACAAATAATCAGAACCGACATTGCTGTCGAACAGTCTGTAATCAAGCAGAAAATCATCATAATACATCCTGACAAACACTTTTATCGAATCCGTATCCGGTATATGTTCAATACTTGTAAGGCTTACATGAACCGGATGAAGCATCAATGAAAAAGAAAAAATCAGGCATTTCAACATACCGTTTAAGCTACAGGGTCAATTCCTTCCATCAAAAATCAGACCAATCAGTTCACTTCCTGCAGGGATCTGATCCTGTTATCGAGGTATTCAACTGTACCCACTTCAATGAACGAGAATCCTGAGCCTCCAGAAAAATTACCGGCAAGGACAACCACGATATCATCACCCCTGAGATCGTGGGCTCTGACCATATTTGTAAGTGCAATGTGGATAAACTGGTCTATTGAGTCCCTTCGTTCCTGATAACTGGTATAAACACCGTAGGAGAGTGAAAGCTCCCTCATCGCCCTTGCAGTATAACATTGGGCAAGTATGATATTAAAACCTCTGTATGAAGCCATATCCCTTATTGTTCTGCCACCGCTTGTATCGGCAATGATCCCTTTTGCACCTATCCTGAGAGATGTCTCGACAGCCACCTTGGCCAGGTAGGAAGAAATCTCCCCTGTCACATTTATGAAGGGTGTATCAAGGAATTTCTCTTTGTTCTTTTCCACTTCAAGTGCAACTTTTGTCATGGTCCTGACTGCTTCAACAGGATATTTCCCGTTTGCAGTTTCCCCGCTTAACATGAGGGCATCTGTCTGGGAATATACTGCGCTTGCAATATCACCCACTTCAGCTCTTGTCGGCCTTGGATTAGTGATCATTGAATGCAGCATCTGTGTGGCAACAATAACAGGTTTCCTGCAATAAATGCACCTTGAAATGATCATTCTCTGGATTGACGGTATCTTTTCATAGGGGATTTCAATTGCAAGGTCTCCCCGGGCAACCATTACGCCGTAAACCACTTCAAGAATATCGGTAATATTTTCAACTCCTTCCTGATTCTCAATTTTCGCAATTATTTTTATTCCGCTGTTGTACTTGTCTATTTCACCCTGAACATCAAGTACATCCTGTCGTGATCGCACAAATGAATGAGCTATGAATTCAATATCGTTAGCTGCAGCCATCCTGATGAATTCCCTGTCCTTATCGGTGAGAGATGGCAGTTCAATTTTCACACCCGGAATATTTACACTTTTTCTTGATCCTATTATACCGTCATTCTCAGCCTTGCAGATCAGAGCGCCTTTTTCTTTACCGACGGCTTTTAACACGATATCGCCATCATCAATCATTACCAGTGCTCCGGGCGGTATTTCATCGACAAAACTTTTCAGACTTACATGAATTGTTTCAGGAGTTGATTTTTTCAACGGATCTCCTATCATTCTGATCCTCATTCCCGACTTTACAATTATGGGTTCATCACAGTCGGTTGTTCTTATTTCGGGTCCTTTTGTATCAATCAGAATTGCTATTTTATCAGAAACCTCCCGTACGTTATTTATAATATGTAATGCCCCGTTAAGATCAAGATGTGCTGAATTGATCCTTACGACGTCCATTCCGGCTTCATAAAGCTGCTTTATAAAAGCGGGCTCACAATTCTTATCGGAAATTGTTGCTACAATCTTGGTTCTCTTGCGGTTCAGCATATGTTATCTCCTGTTTGCGTTTATTTCTTTCAGGGCTTCAACACCTAATCTGTAACTATCCAGACCTAAGCCGATTACTGACCCGGTGCAAGAGCATGCAATAAGGCTTGTATGCCTGAAAGCTTCACGTGCAGCAATATTTGTAATATGTACCTCAACAGCGGGAGCAGTTACAGATGCTATGGCATCGGCAATCGCAACCGAAGTATGAGTATATCCTCCTGCATTAATTATAATACCATCACAGGAGAATCCTTTCCTGTGGATCTCATCGATAATTTCTCCCTCAATATTTGACTGGAAATAATCGAATTCAATATCATGAAATCTTGTCCTGAGCTGATTCAGGTAATCTTCAAAAGTAAGCGTTCCGTATTTTTCAGGCTCTCTTTTTCCTAGCAGGTTCAGATTAGGACCATTAATTATACTGATTTTCATATAAAATATAATACCCTTAACTGGCAGTAAAAATAGATAAAAAAATTATGGTTACTAAAAAATAATTTTACCACTCCTTTTTGATTACCTTTGAATTAAAATACCTGTACCGGCAATAATAAATATAGAGTATCCATTGTACGGGTAATTAATCAGATAAAATGAGCTTAACCTGGAAACAGGCTGTAAAAGATTTCGAGACCTATCTGCGACTTGAGAAATCGCTCTCCGGGAACAGCATATCAGCATATACAGATGATGTGATAAAACTAAGCAGGTATTTCGGGCGGCAGAATAACGGAAGGATTCCTTCAGAAGTGACTTATAATGATCTCAGGGAGTTTATTGCCTGGTACGGAGAAGGTAATCAGAATGCAAGAACCCAGTCCCGTACAATTTCAGGAATAAGATCATTTTTCAGGTTTTTACTGCTTGAAGGAGAGATACAAGATCGGAA
>CAYQZL010000285.1:0-3647 GCA_964421975.1 uncultured Rikenellaceae bacterium | reverse complement strand
TCCTTTTATCATATGCCCCGGGATTCAGGATCTTATTGACCGGTACTATCAGTAGTACCAGTATTAATCCTACTGAGATCAAAATGATTGACAGCTTTTTTTTTCTTCTGTCTTTATTTATATCAATATCCTTAATATGATCCTCCCTGCTAATGTCCTTTTCATGATCAGACTCCTCCTGAAATTCATATATATTGTACTGTGCCGAGTCTTTGCAGATCACTGGCCTGATGGATTTGTCCGCTTTCACAGCTCTGAAAGAGTCTTCAATGGAATTATCTCCAAACAGACTTGAATAAAACTGCTCGGAAACTTTAATTGCATCATCGACAATAACTTTATGAGACCATCCAAGAACCCATTCTACATATCGGGATATTGTTACTGCCATTCTCTCTGATTCACAGATATTAAGTATAACTGCTTTAATATTACTCTTTATATTAAAAAGTGATTCAAATCTTGAATAGGGTATTTGTTCTGAATCTGAAAAAAATATCGTCCCTTCCTCACTATGTAATGAGAAGTGAATTATATCATACTGTCCGGAAATAATATCTGCTCTAAGGTCTTCAAATGAATCGGACCGTTTAAAAAAATGATCAATTATGTACCGATTCCTGAAATCAATACTCTTCCTAATTTGTAGTCTTGAATATAAACTATCCAGTTTTTCAACATTTTTTTTTATCCCGTCGAGTTCAGTATATCCTTCATAATTCTGAGACACTACCAGAATCTTAACCGGATAAACATTGGAATCAATATTTGCCTTTGCTGCCATACATGTCCTGATTACTTGGTAAAAACAGATTCACATATTTCCTGTTTCTGAGGGACAGGAACTCATATCTCCCCTATCCTCAAATTTAATCTAAAACAGGATAAATAAATATCACCCGGAAAAAATATCCGGATTTTCATCAAGAAACATAGATCGTCTCTATAAAAACAGAGGGGAGAGAAAAATCCCAGGATAACAAAAAAGGACGACCGGGACAATCCGAAGCACCTTGTTTAACTGTCAGCTTACTGATATTTAATTAATTAAAAATTATAAAGTTAACCATTTAATACTTAAAAGATGAAACCCAGGATGAGTGAAGTAACCCTACTATCTGAAGACATCCTTCAGATCGCCGGTGCTGCCGGCGAAAAGAAACTCGAATTGAACCGCCTCTGCCGGGATTACCGGAATCCCTTGCTGCTACACGATAAAAAACCTGTGTTGAACATGACCCAGGACGATCTTGTCGGAATATTTGTCAACGACACGGGGCATTATTGTATTTCCCCCGAACAGGTTTTACGCTTAGGGGTCTATTGCAAACTGAATCTTCCCAGGCTGATCAGTCTGATGGTCAAGGCAGAATGGGAATGCCTTATCCTAACTATTGCCCATTATTCAGATAATCCGAAACAAAAATCGCTTTCAGTATTAAGAGATAAGTCTGTTATTGAAAAATACATTCCTGATTTTAAACCTGATACAGGGAAATTTTTCACTCTTATAAAAAATAACCTGCAAAACCTGGAAGAAAAATTAAGCTATGGCCTTGTTGACCTCCTGATCAATGACCTGCTCGACGGGAGTAAGTTCCTGAGCGATAATGATACGACGGGAAAACTGTTTCCCGACAAAAAGAACAGTGAAATATTATTACTGGCAGAGGCCTCAGCATCCCAAAGAGCAGAATATAAGGAACTAAAGCTGAGATGGGCTGAAAAATCTTCAGAACTCGATGATTATCTTTTTCACCTCGAACAGAAAAAACGTGCTTCATCTAATTCTGCTGACCGCTACTACCAGACTTTCGGAAAGCAGGAATCCGTAAAGTCAGCCCTTGTCTACAGGATAGAAAAGCTCAGCATCGTGTTGAAAATTATGAAGGAACATCCCGGATCAAATTACAGAATGCTTTTATTAATGGCTGAAGAATATCTCAGGAAAGCAGATATTAAGAAAAAGGAAATAAGGCATAGAATTGCCCGTAGCCAGAACTTTATCGATTTCGGTTCATTTGGTATAAAGGAGAGTTATCAGACTGAAGACCTCAGGAACAAATATATAAAGGAAGTTAAGAAATTACTGAGAAAGATATGGTTTTTATGTCATCCCGACACCAGCCCCAATTACCGGAATCTTTGTGATGTTAAACGGAAAGAAGTTGACGATCTCTGGTTAAGGATAATGAGCTCTGCCAGAGAGGAACAATATTCGTATTCGCCTCATATGCTTCTCTATCATGTCCCCGACATAGCTTTGCTGGAGGAAGCATATATGAAACTTTGCTCTTTACTGAATGTTGAGCCGGATCTGTATGAGACTGGTAATCGTCTTGACTTCATGATCAGAACAGGTGCTGCCATTTCTGCGTTAATCGAATTCCTGAAAGATGATATTTCGAAAATAAGTCTTCAGCTGACCAGTCTTGAGCTTATCCGGGACGAATATACTGATGAATCAAATGCACTGAAATTCAGGGCAGCGCTGGAGAATATCAGCAAACATTCCGAACGGCTGGATAAGGAAATCGGAGACCTTAAGAAAAGATTAGGGGAATTAAAACATGATATTATAAATGAATTTAAAAAAGCAAACTGATGGATAATAACGATTCTTTGGACAGAATTAATCCTGATCCGCGAGGTCTGACTCCATTCAGCGGAAAGATAGATTTAAGATCATTTATGCGACATCATTACAAACCTGATTGTATCCGTCACGGGATCAGGTCGGTAAACCTGACAAGCAACAGCAGATATCTTATAATCACCTATGAAAGCAGTCGCGGCTATATAAGGGTCATTGACCTGGAAAAGCTTGAACTATTACCTCACAGCTATTCGGGGCATCGCGATAGTGTGCGTATGGTCTCCGTTTTCAAAAACAATAAATACTTCTTCACAGCATCATGGGATGGTACGTTCAGAAAATATGAACTACTTACCGGCAGGTGTTTACAGATACTTGGAATGGCTGGCCGGAGTCCGAGTTGTTTTCTGGATCCCGATGACAGATATTTATACACTGCGTCTTATGATATCGATCTTCAGGATGGATCAACCAATACAGGCAGAAGGTGGGATCTTCAGTCAAATGAGGTTATTGCATTCTACAGGCATTCCGGTACCCGCAAAGATCCATATTGCATAGATATAGCCTGTGACCGTGAATTCACCTATAGCGGATCTGATGACGGACAGGGGATATGCTTTGAAACCACAAGCGGGAAGCCTTTGCTGACCTACTTCAGGTGTGAGGCAAATATCAGGAAGATTGCAATTAGTGGAAACCTGTACGCTGCGGCGGCGACGGACGGTATAGTGAGGGTCTTTAACAAGATAACCGGAGAGCCTGTCAGGCAGCTGTTCCACAGCAGATGTGAGGTAATGGATGTACGAATCGCCCGTGATGAAGGAAAACTGTGGAGCGCCAGTATGGATGGCACAATCAGGTGTTTTGATCTGATATCCGGCAATACCCTGTATCACAAGAGGATCCACAAACACTGGATCTGGAGCATCTGCTTCTGCAGGTCAGAAACTGTATTGGTATCAGGATCATCAGATGGCACCATTGTATTTCTGAATACCCTTGATGGCAGTATTCTGGCAAGGCTTCACTGCTTCCCGCTGGAAAATGA
>CAYQZL010000284.1:0-3699 GCA_964421975.1 uncultured Rikenellaceae bacterium | reverse complement strand
ATACGCGAACAACTGAAAGGATGTATTGAGATACTGAAAGCAGATGGACTGAAAAAGTCTGACCTTGAAGATGCAGAAGAGATCCTTTTTGCCCCGGTACTGAAAGCCCTTGCCGACATGACAAAAAAGGAAGAAGATATTTTATTCCCGATGTGTATGGATATGCTGACCACGGAAGAATGGTGGCAGATCCACAAACAGACCCTTGAATTCGGATTCACACTTTATGATCCTGTAACAGACTGGAAGCCGGAAGGTATATCTCATGAAGAAGATCAGAAAACAATGTTCTCAAACGAAACGGGCAGTATTCAGCTTCCAAGCGGAAGTTTTACAGCCGGTGAGATAATGGCGATCCTGAACACAGTTCCTTTCGATATGACATTTGTCGATAAGAACGATAAGGTAAAATATTTTACCCAGGGAAAAGAGAGGATATTTGCACGCAGCCGTTCCATAATAAACCGTGACGTAAGACTATGTCATCCTCCCGGCAGTGTTCACATCATAGAAAAGATCCTGGATGATTTCAAATCGGGCAGAGCTTCACATGCTCCGTTCTGGATACAGATGCAGGGTAAATTTATACATATCGAATACTTTGCCCTGAGAGGAGAGAACGGAGAATATCTTGGTACACTGGAGGTTTCCCAGGATCTGACGAATGCAAGGAAACTTGAAGGAGAGAAAAGGATCTTATCTTACAGCCACGAATAAGAATAGACAATGGAAAAGCTTATTATTACACCTAAACTAAAAACTGATCATGAAAAATAAATTAATAAATATTGGTCTGGCCTTTATGCTTCTTACAGGACTGATATCCTGCGGAACAAAGGAACAGAAATCACAACCTGCGCTGGGTGCAAGATCTGCAGCCATAATTGAAAAAAGCGGACTTAAATTCAAGGATCTTAATAAAAACGGAAAACTTGACAGGTATGAAGACTGGAGATTATCATCGGAAGAAAGAAGCCGTGATCTGCTTTCACAGATGTCACTTGAAGAGAAAGCCGGTTTTATGCTTATCAATTCTCTTAATATGGTCGGATCGGTGAGGGCAGGCAATTCAGGTGGTAAGATGGTTCCCTCTGATCTGGACGAAGGTGGACCCCGGGAGCCAGGTATTACCGGTCAGGGCAGACCACGAGGTGGTGACCAGGTCAGAGACAGGCAAATGGGCAGGGGAGCTGCGGGTGGTGATGCCCAGGCCAGGAATATGCAACGTTTTGGCGGAATGGCCAGTTCAGCCGGAACATCAAAAATGGTAAAGGAATTCCATAACCGCCATTTCATCCTGAGGGCAAATGAAAGTGCGGCGATAACAGCCGAATGGGCAAATAAACTTCAGGAACTATGCGAAAGCGAACCTCTTGGGATCCCTGCAATAGTTGCATCAAATCCCAGGAACCATGTCACAACAAATGCATCCATAGGAACAAGTGTGGGAACAACTGTCTTTTCAACCTGGCCGGGAGAACTTGGATTATCAGCTATGCGCGACCTGAAACTGACAAGGGAATTTGCTGATATTGCCCGCCAGGAATGGTCAGCTGTAGGCCTTCGCAAAGGTTATATGTATATGGCCGATCTGGCTACTGAACCGCGATGGTCAAGAATTAACGGCACTTTCGGAGAGAATGCCGAATGGGTGGCTCAAATGATCAGGGAAATTGTTCTCGGTTTCCAGGGAGAAAAATTAGGGCCTCCTTCAGTGGCACTTACAACAAAACACTTCCCGGGAGGCGGTTCAGGACAACAAGGACAGGATTCACATTTTGAATGGGGCAAAAAAGAAGTGTTCCCCGGCGGGATGTTCAAAAATAATCTCATTCCCTTCCGCGCTGCAATTGAGGCAGGTACATCTGCTATCATGCCTTACTATTCACTTCCCTCCGGAACAGAATATGAAGAAGTCGGATATGCTTTCAACAAAGGTATCCTGAGTGATCTCCTGCGTACCGAAATGGGATTTCAAGGGATTATCAATTCCGATACAGGCCCGATAAACAATATGCCTTGGGGTGTTGAGAATCTTACTGTTCACGAAAGATATAAGAAAGCACTTGAAGCCGGAGTGAATATATTCTCAGGGATCTCTGATCCGAAGGACCTTATTGAGGTGATTAATTCAAATATGGTCGATATGAAGCTGATTGACAATTCAGTTCTGCTTCTGCTCAAAGAGAAATTCGACCTCGGATTGTTCGAGAATCCTTATGTTGATATTGATGCAGCTGAAAAAACAGTCAACAACGAAAATTTCCGTCAAAAAGCTTCACTTGCACTGCACAAATCAATAGTCCTTCTCAGGAACAATAATGAGGCATTGCCCCTGAAACCAGGAACGAAAGTTTATTTTGAAAACCTGCAAAGAGGCAGAAACCCGGAATCAGACAAGAAAGACATTTACCTTCCTGAAAATAACAATCATGAGATCAGCTTCGTTAACACACCTGCATCAGCGGATGTAGCTGTACTTTGGATCCAGCCTGCCGGCAATTCGCTCTTCGGCTCTTCAGGAGAACCTATTTCCCTCTCACTGTCAAAGTGTTCTGTTGATGTTAACTATGTGAACAGAATATCTTCAATAAAACCGACTGTCCTGGTAATCAACTATACCAATCCCTGGGTCATAAATGAAGTATATAACGACAAGTCAAAGAATGTGGTGAGTGTGATTGCTACTTTCGGTACCACAGCCGAAGCACTTCTTGATGTTGTGACCGGGAAATTCAATCCTTCAGGTAAAATGCCTTTTTCAACTCCCGTTTCGGATGATGCAGTCATGAATCAGAAGGAAGATGTTCCGGGTTATATGGAAGGAGAAGGGTATGCCCTTTTCAACTATGACGAAGGTCTGAGCTATCCCAGATAATCATGTTGTACAACAGCTAATTCCTGTTCCTTAACCTTCCAATGTATTATCTGTGTAAAAACATATTATTACCTTCCTGATTGAAAACTCCATACTTTTTATACTTTTGCAGCCCAAAGTTATAATAGTACGGACGAAATTAGGAACATAGCTGTCATTGCTCATGTAGATCACGGGAAAACAACTCTTGTTGACCGGATCTTATACCAGGTAAAGCTTTTCCGCGATAATCAGGTCATGGGTGATCTTATTCTCGACAGCAACGATCTTGAGAGGGAAAGAGGAATAACCATACTGTCGAAGAATGTATCTGTACGGTATAAGAATGTCAAGATAAACATAATTGACACTCCGGGCCATTCGGATTTCGGAGGTGAAGTTGAGCGTGTGCTGAATATGGCAGATGGTGTACTTCTGATCGTGGATGCATTTGAAGGACCGATGCCACAGACCAGGTTTGTACTTCAGAAAGCTTTACAGCTCGGTCTCAAACCTGTCGTCGTAATAAACAAGGTGGATAAACCAAACTGCAAACCCGAAGAAACTCTCGAACATGTTTTCGACCTGATGTACAACCTCGGGGCAACAGAGGACCAGCTTGACTTTCCTACGGTATACGGCTCTTCAAAACAGGGATGGATGGGACCTGACTGGTCACATCCGGCAACGGATATAAGCTATCTTCTCGATGTGATCCTGAAATATATTCCGCCGGCAAAGATGGTTGAGGGGACCCTTCAGATGCGGATCTCTTCCCTTGATTATTCCTCATACCAGGGGCGTATTGCTGTTGGGAAGATCAGCAGGGGGGCTCTTATTCC
>CAYQZL010000283.1:0-3700 GCA_964421975.1 uncultured Rikenellaceae bacterium | reverse complement strand
CACCACCCTATCCTACACTCTTTCCCTACACGACGCTCTTCCGATCTTAACAAAATACAATAAAGCCAATTAATTAGTATTTATCAGGATCCGGTTTTTGAAGTCTTGAAAAAAGGAAGGGCGTTGAAGATCAACGCCCTTTTTTTACATGTTCATCAGGATAATATATTATTTCCCGAATTTAATAGATGCCTGTGCGGCTGCAAGTCTTGCGATAGGAACCCTGAATGGTGAACAGCTTACATAAGTAAGTCCTGTTTTGAAGCAGAATTCGACAGAAGCCGGGTCTCCGCCCTGTTCTCCGCAAATACCCACCTTAAGATCGGGTCTTGTAGCACGGCCTTTTTCAACCGACATGGTGATAAGCTGTCCGACACCATCAAGATCGATAGTCTGGAACGGGTCGGCCTGGAGCATTTTCTTGTCAAGATAATCGTGCAGGAATCCTCCGATATCATCACGGCTGAAGCCGAAAGTCATTTGTGAAAGGTCATTGGTACCGAATGAGAAGAATTCCGCAGATTTGGCCATACGGTCAGAAAGTAATGCTGCGCGTGGTATTTCGATCATTGTACCATATTTATAGTCAATACTTTCAACTCCGAATTTCTTACATACTTCCGAGTATACTTTATCGACAACTTTTTTGCTCATATCAAGTTCGGATACATCGCAGGTAACAGGTACCATAAGTTCGGGATGGGGGTGTTTTCCTTCCTTAACGAGTTCCATCGTTGCTTCGAACATTGCTCTTACCTGCATTTCTGTAACTTCAGGATAAGTTATTCCGAGGCGTACTCCGCGATGGCCCATCATCGGATTGGATTCATGAAGTGCTTCACCTCTTTTTGCAACATCTTCTTTTCTGATGCCGAGAGCTTTAGCAAGTTCTTCCTGTTTTTCTGTACTCTGTGGAACGAATTCATGAAGAGGGGGATCGAGAAGCCTGAAAGTTACGGGTAGTCCGTCCATGGCTTCAAGAGTTGCTTTCATATCTTTTTTAACAAAACCGGAGAGTTCATCAAGGGCTTTACGGCGTTCACTTTCATTTGCACTGAGGATCATTTTCCTGAGAAGGAACAAAGGCTGTTCGGCACCTTTTCCATAGAACATATGTTCTGTACGGAATAATCCAATACCTTCTGCTCCGAAATCACGTGCAATCCTGGCATCATCAGGTGTGTCGGCATTGGTCCTTACACCCATTTTCCGGTATCTGTCAACCAGTTGCATAAATTCCCTGAATCTTGGATTTTCTGTAGCATCCATAAGAGCAACTGCTCCTGTATATACATTTCCTTTTGTACCGTTAAGTGTCAGTAAATCACCTTCTCTGATGACAATATTTGAATCGCTTACTTTGGCAGTTTTGGAAGCTGTATCAACATGTAAAGCACCTGCTCCCACGATACAGCATTTACCCCAGCCGCGTGCAACAAGGGCTGCGTGTGATGTCATTCCTCCTCGTGCGGTAAGAATTCCCATAGCGGCTCTCATACCTTCTACATCTTCCGGATTGGTTTCTTCGCGAAGCAAGATCACTTTCTCACCTTTACGGAACCATACAACTGCATCTTCTGCAGTGAAAACAACTTTACCAACAGCTGCACCCGGTCCTGCAGGAAGTCCTTTTACGAGGGGCTTCACTTTCTTTTCTGCTTCCGGATCGCAGATAGGATGAAGTAATTCATCAAGCTGTGCGGGATCAACACGCAATACTGCAGTTTTCTCATCAATAAGTTTTTCATGCAGCATATCCATTGCCATATTCAGGGCAGCAGTCCCGGTTCTTTTCCCGGCCCGGCACTGAAGCATATAAAGTACACCCTCCTGAATTGTGAATTCTATATCAAGCATATCGTGGAACGATTTTTCAAGGATCTCACGTATGTCGCATAATTCTTTATAAGTTGAGGGCATCGCTTCTTCCATGCTCTTCAGATGCTTGTTCTGCTCATTCTTTGTTTCATTGTTGAGAGGACTCGGGGTCCTTATCCCTGCCACAACATCTTCGCCCTGTGCATTGACCAGCCATTCACCGTAGAACAGGTTTTCTCCTGTTGCAGGGTTACGTGTAAATGCAACACCTGTGGCTGATGTATCACCCATATTACCGAATACCATAGCCTGAACGTTTACCGCTGTACCCCAGTCATCAGGAATACCCTCTATACGACGGTATGAAACAGCTTTTTTACCGTTCCAGCTTTTGAAAACTGCCTTTATACTGCCTTCAAGCTGTTCTCTGGCATCATCGGGGAAGGGTTTGCCAAGAACATCTTTAACCGTCTTTTTAAAATCCTCTGCAAGCAATCTCAGTTCTTCTGCAGGGATATCAGTATCAGACTTATAACCTTTTCCCTTTTTAAATTCATCAAGTTTTTCATCAAGTACCTTTCGGATTCCTTTACCGTCAGCAGACTCTATTCCTTCAGCTTTCTCCATAACCACGTCGGCATACATCATAATAAGCCTGCGGTAGGAATCCCATACGAACCTTGGATTATTTGTTTTCTTTAAGAAACCGGGAATGGTTGCTGAACAAAGACCTATATTCAGAACAGTGTCCATCATACCTGGCATCGATCTACGGGCACCTGACCGGCACGAAACGAGCAGTGCATTTTCAGGATCGCCATACTTCATTTTCATTGTTTGTTCAGTCAGCTTCATTGCTTCCCAAACTTCAGGCATCAGATCGGGATGAAGAGTATGATTGTTTTCATAATACTCTGTGCAGGCTTCTGTGGTGATTGTAAAACCTGCAGGTACCGGCAGACCCAACAGACACATTTCGGCAAGGTTGGCTCCTTTACCTCCGAGAAGGTTCTTCATTTCAGCTTTACCCTCGGCAGTCTTGTTTCCAAAGGAGTAAACTCTTTTTACTTTTGACATAATGGTATTGTTTTGAGATAATAAAATAATGAATTTTCAAAATAGGTCGCAAATTTAATATTTAAAATTGAATTTCAGAAATAAGGATCAATACTCATTTATGCTCTTGGATGAAACATTAAAAGTGTATCTCTCAGAAAACTTCTGTCTATATGAGTATATATCTCTGTTGTAAGTATTGATTCATGTCCCAGCATTTCCTGAACAGCCCTCAGGTCGGCGCCTCCTTCAATAAGATGGGTGGCAAAGGAGTGTCTGAAGGTATGTGGACTGATGTTCTTTTTTATTCCTGCCCTGACAGCAAGATCTTTTATGATTATAAATATCATTGCTCTTGTAAGTTTCTTTCCCCGTCTGTTAAGAAATATGATATTCTGATCCTGTATAACGGGAAGTCTGTTTCTGCCGGTTTTGTAAATATCTATCTCTTTAAGGGCTTTATTACTGATCGGTACGAGCCTTTGCTTGTTCCCCTTTCCTGTAACACTTATAAAACCTTCCCCGTAATGTACATCTGTAAGCCGTAGATTAACCAGTTCGGAGACTCTTAATCCGCATCCGTAAAGAGTCTCGATCATTGCTTTATTTCGATGACCTTCAGGCCTGCTGAGGTCTATTTCATCTATCATCCTGTCTATCTCATTTACCGACAATACCTCCGGTAATTTCAATCCGATCTTCGGCGATTCAATCAAGGCTGCAGGATTCTCCTGTATCTCTCCTTCAAGCAGTAAAAACCTGAAAAATGATCTTATTCCTGAGATCGGAAGAGCACACGTCTGAACTCCAGTCACCGCTCATTATC
>CAYQZL010000282.1:0-3765 GCA_964421975.1 uncultured Rikenellaceae bacterium | reverse complement strand
ACCTCCACCCTATCCTACACTCTTTCCCTACACGACGCTCTTCCGATCTTGTTACCGGTCTGCTCATTTCATTATAGTTTATGATTATACTTAAGTAGGTTACTTGTTACTGGTTACTTGTTGCTTGTTTCTGGTCGCTTTTTACTTGTTGTTGGTTGCTGGTTATTATTGAATAGAATTGGGATTTTTAATCAATCGCAAGGTCGCAGGTCGTTTATCATTTGTATCATGCTAATATAAGAAAATCATTTTCAAACTGCCGCAACCATTGGACAGAATTTCTTTTCTTTGTAATAATCCAAAAGAGGAATAAAATGAAATCAATTTCAGCTACTCTGCTTGAAAGGAAAACAATAAGAAAATATTCCGGAAGAAATGTGGATGATGATCTTCTGAATGAACTGCTGGTAAAGGGATGCAGAGCTTCAACTACCGGCAATATGCAGGTGTACAGCATAATAATCACAAGAGATCAGGGGAAGAAAAATGAACTGCTGCCCCTGCACTTCGGTCAGAAAATGTTGACTGAAGCTCCTGTTGTGCTTACTTTCTGTGCCGATTTCAACAGATTCAGCTTATGGTGCCGTCAGAACAAGGCTGAACCGGGTTATGATAATTTCCTGTCATTTTTCACTGCAGCCATTGATGCACTCCTTGTCGCCCAGACTGTTTGTGTGGCAGCTGAATCTGAAGGTCTTGGTATCTGCTATCTTGGTACAACAACTTATACGGCGGATAAGATCATTGAAGTGCTTCAGCTTCCGAAAGGAGTTGTACCGGTGACCACAGTCACACTCGGCTGGCCGGATGAAGATCCTGAACAACCCGACCGGCTTCCGCTGGAAGCAGTTATCCATGAAGAAGTGTATCACAATTATTCCGCACAGGACATAGAAAACTTTTACAGATCAAAGGAGGAGAGAGATGACTCCCGGAATTTTGTAACGGAGAATAACAAAGAAACACTTGCGCAGGTTTTCACGGATGTCAGGTACAAGAAGGATGACAATATCACATTTTCAAGAATATTATTAAAAGTACTACATGATCAGGGATTTATGCATCAGTAGCAGAGCTTTTGGGAAAGTACTTTTTAACCGCAAAGAACGCAAAGTCCCGATAGCTCCCGTCCAGATAGCTCCCGATAACTATCGGGACGGGAGCGCAAAGAGCACAAAGTCAATATTTTATGAATTAATCCTTTGCGACCTTTGCGTAATCCCTTTGCGACCTTTGCGGTTAAAGGATTTTCTTCTTACCCATAATAACAGAATTATCCGGATCATTCCGATGATACTGGTGGTATTATTTTCCATCTCATGCAGACAGGAACGTCCGGCAGATTATGTCGATCCCTTCATATGTACACAGGGTGATCACGGGCACTGGCTGCCTGCGGCCCTGGTTCCTTTCGGGCTCGTTGAACTATGTCCTGATACCTGGCCGGGGAGCCTGACTGCTGATGGCGATTTTGCCCATGGAGGCTATGACTGGTCAGATAATCATATCCGTGGATTCAGTCATTTGCACAGAGGAAGTTCGGGAGGAACAACAATTCATGACAGGGCAGGACTGATCTCAGTATTACCATTTGCCGGAATGCCGGCAGATACCTTCTTTATTAATCCGGTAGTGCCCGTTGATAAAAAATCAGAAAAAGCCAGTGCAGGATATTACTCCGTTTACCTGCCACAGGATAAAGTTCTTGCAGAATTTTCTGCAACAACCAGAACAGGCATTCACCGCTATACCTTTGACCCGGATCAGGAGTCCCGGCTGTTTCTGTATGAAGGCAACAGGGGAGGAACAACAGGTATTTCATGCAAGATTGCAGATGAAAATACCGTTGAGGGATCCATAGGGAACAAGTATTTCGTGATCAGGTTCAGCACACCTGTTAAAGTAACACGGGTATGGGACGGAAAACAGTTAACACCCGGATCATTTGCGGAAAAGCTCGATAATGGCGGACTTATCTGTGAATTCGGGAACCTGAAAGGCAAGGCACTCATCGTAAAAGCTGGTGTTTCTTTGTCTTCAACAGAGTCGGCAGCGAAAAACCTTGAAGCAGAGTGTCCGGGCTGGAATTTTGAAAAAGTAAAAAACGATGCTTTTAGAAAGTGGAACAGAGTTCTTTCAAATATCAGGGTTGAAGGTAAAAACATTGATGATAAGAAAATCTTTTATACTGCCCTTTATCACACATGTTTCCTGCCGGTTATACAGTCGGATGTGGAGGGTGTCTACCCGGGTCTCGATCAAAAAAACCATCTGGCTGAAGGTTATTTACATTATGATGGCTTTGCATTCTGGGATTCATTCAGGACTAAATATCCCTTATACAGCCTTTTTGTACCCTCTGTTTACAGTGATATAGCGACTTCTTTACGTGATCTGTATGAACAGGCAGATAACTGGGGTGCACTGCCGGGCTCCGATCATCCTCCACATGGATCTGATTTCAAAGCAGCTGGAAAGAACGGATACCAGATATTTGCATCCTGCAGGCATGAACATATGCTGATGGTGGTGGCAGATGCTTATTTCAAGGGTCTGATGAGAACCGATATGGATCATGTTTACCCTTATATGGTGAAAGAAGCATTGCTTCAGATGCCTGAAAAATATGATTCTGTCGGATATATTCCGGCCAGACCCGACCAGACAGGTGAATATTGCTGGGATAACCGTGCACTGGCACTGGTTGCGGAAGATCTGGGCAAAAAAGACGATCAGGAATACTTCCTGAAACGTTCCGGATACTGGCGTAACACATGGGATCCCTCAATCAGATTCTTCAGAGCCAGGGCTGCAGACGGGACATGGCTCGATTTCCCCGAAGATCCTGCAATGAACCGTGAGAAATATACTTATGAGGGCAGTAAGTGGCACTGGAGATGGAATGTATTACATGATGTTCCTTCTCTGATCAGTGCTTTCGGAGGGGAAGAAGAATTTATCAGAGAGCTGGAATATTTCTTCGATAATGATCTTTATACTGCCGGTAATCAGATAGATCTTCAGGCTCCCTTTCTGTTTAATATTGCAGGTGCTCCATGGCTTACACAGTTTTGGGTAAGAAAAATACTTACCGAACCCATTATTCAGAAATACGGGACACATGGATTTTTCAAGGAACCCATATTTGATCGTGTTTATAAGACAACTCCGGATGGTTATCTGGAAGAGATGGATGATGACTATGGCTGTATGTCGGCATGGTATGCAATGAGTGCAATGGGCCTGTACCAGATGTTTCCCGGTGATCCTGTCTACCAGATCACTGCCCCGATATTCGATAAAGTAACAATCATTCCGGACAGATCGTTTTATAAAGGCAGGAAGTTCGTCATACGTACAGAAAACCTTGATGAAGAGAATATCTATATCCAATCAGCCACACTCAACAGAAAACCACTTGACCGGTTCTCAATAACCCACGATGAAATAGTCAATGGCGGAGAACTTGTATTTAAAATGGGAAAGGAACCGTTCAAAAGCCAGTAATGATTTTAAAGCTCATACTTTGTGCTCTTTGTGTTTCCCTTTGTGTCCTTTGTGGTTAAAAAAGTTTACCGGAAAGCCGCAATATAATTTAAAATAATAGATGAGTTATTCATGATTACAACACCCACACTTCTTCTAAATGAACAGGTCTGCCGCCGGAACATATACAATATGTCGGAAAAGGCAAAAAGGAACAATGTGATCCTCCGGCCACACTTCAAGACCCATCAATCCCATGAAATAGGCCGGTGGTTCAGG
>CAYQZL010000281.1:0-3766 GCA_964421975.1 uncultured Rikenellaceae bacterium | reverse complement strand
ACAATAAGTCTCACACTGATAATAATGGTCCTTCTTCTTCCCGGTCTTTGGAAATGGAGCCTGTCACTAGTGTTGTTCGTCCATGCAACAATGTGTGCGGGTGACTTTGCAATGCTAAATTTCTATTTCTTTAACAGGAAGAAAAAAATCTATACCTGGGACGATTTCGACAGGAAGATAGCTTATTTTTATGAGGAAATTTGAGGAAGGAGGGGGAGATGAGGTGAGTGAGAGATGAGGTGATCGGGTGATGAGGTGAGGAGGTGATGAGGTGAGGGGGTGATGAGGTGAGGGGGTGATGAGGTGAGGGGGTGATGGGGAGAAGGTGAGGTGATGGGACGAATAGCAAGTGGTGAGCGATGAGTTGTGAGCATTTGCCAACTGCCAACTTTGTTCTCCGTAGCCCTGGCGAAGGAGAACTGCCAACTTGAAAATGAGCGAGGAGAGAGGGAGATGAGAAGAGGAAAAAAAAATAGAGCAGACTCCAATCCCTGTGAAACTCCGTGAAACCCCGTGGTTAAAAAGAAAAACAAATCAAATAAATCAATATCCATGAAAAAACTGAGAATTATTATTTTACTGATTGCTGCACTGGGTGTAACAGCATACGGGCAAAGAAAAAGTATTAATTTGCCTGATCTGCCGGGTTATGTTACCCTTAAATGTGATTTTCACCTGCATACGGTATTCTCTGACGGCAACGTCTGGCCGACTGTAAGAGTAGGCGAAGCTTACCGCGATGGACTCGATGCTATTTCAATTACCGATCATATTGAATATACACCAAAAAAAGATTATATCCCGGTTGACCATAATGCTTCATGGAAGGTTGCTGAAACAACTGCCAGGGATTATAACATAATACTTGTAAAAGGCACAGAAATAACCCGGTCGATGCCTCCCGGACATCTGAATGCATTATTTATTACTGATGCCGGTGCCCTTGATAAAGATTCCGTCTATAATGTTATAGAAGAAGCTGTTAAACAGGGAGCTTTTATTCAATGGAACCATCCGGGATGGAAATCACAACAACCCGACGGCATCCCGAGGATGTATGATATACATTACAGACTCTTAAAAAACAAATGGCTACATGGGATAGAATTTTTCAACCACAGGGAATATTATCCTCTTGTGATGACATTCTGCAAACAAAATAATCTGGCGGTAATTGCCAACAGTGACATGCATGGCGTGATCAGTGAGGAATATGCAGGCAAAACAAACCGGCCTATGACCCTGGTCTTTGCAAAAGAAAGGAACCATGATTCTCTTAAGGAAGCTATGTTTGCAGGAAGAACCCTTGCTTATTTTGATGATATGCTGGCCGGTAAAGAAGAGTATGCCTTACCATTTTTTTACCAGTGTATATCGATTGGCAAACCATATTATCAGAATGAGAAGAGTGTATATTTCGAAATAACAAATAATTCAGATATACCTTTTTATCTGGTCGATGGGCTGCCTGGCACACCTGCTTCAATAATCCTTGCTGCCAATTCAGCTACCAGGGTGGTTGTAAGCAAAACGATAAACACTCCCATGGTTTATAATGTCAGGAACATAATCACCGGCGAAAATGAAGTATTGAAAGTTAGTTTGAAATTCTGATATAAACACCTCTGTGAAACTCTGTGTATCCTCTGTGGAACTCTGTGTAAATACATGTTTTTTAAAAACTTACACAGAGAGACACAGAGAGACACAGAGGATTCACAGAGGGCCACAGAGAAAACACCTTAGAGTTTTTCTTTTGCCAGTTTTAATACATCATCTTCCTTAACGACAGGTCTGATCCTGAAGCTGTATTCATATCTGTTCGCAAGAAGCCGGTATTGCTTATGTATTTCTGCTCCCCATGAATCATCTCCTCCTACTCCCATCTGTCCCAGATCAATATTCAGATTAACCAGATCGCGGGGTTTAACGTCATTTGTATGGGTATTGGCACTCTTTGCATCTTTCCTGTACTGACTCAGCTTACCCGGTGATTCAAAATCATCATGAACATTATTGAGTGCTGTAAAACAGAATAACTGGTTTCCGCTTACGAGAATTCCATTACCGTTATCATCAGTAAGTGTCAGCCACCGGGTATCTGTCCTGTATCCATTTTCCTGCGGACGCACATAAGGTACATATTGGTCAGCAACCGTACTCTCATATAATCCCACATCAGCAGATCTTTTCCTGTCGGCATAATTCTCATGAGGACCTCTGCCGAACCATTTAAGATTTGTTAACTCTACAGGAAGCTGCATCTGCATTCCCATTCTGGGTATTTCCGGGATCCTGTCGGATAATTTGGAAAAAGAATTAGATACAATAACATCACCCGAACCCAGAATAGTATAGGTTGACGAATAACCGGCAATCTTTTCACCATCGGTTCCGGGAATATCATACCTGAAAACTACGACTACCTTACCCATTTCAGGCTGACGTATATCAGCTGCTGTGACCTTACATCTCTCCCCTGCTTTCTTCCATACACCAAGTCTTCTGTCCATATTATATCCGTAGTCATTATCTGTAGGCGGTCTCCAGAAATCCGGCTCCGGACCCTTAAGGAACAATTCTTTTCCTTTGAATTTAAAAGATTCAAGTTTCCCGTTCTCAAGATTGAATGTCAGCAATATATCCTTACCACCAACCTCAAGCTTTGTTCCTTCTGTTCTGGTCTGAAGAACTGCAAGTTCAGTCTGTTTCAGCGGAACCGGATTTCCTTCAACAGGAAGTCTGAACTGTTCTGTTGCATAAACATGATCCTCAGGCAGAATACCCCAGGCATCGCTTCTTGATATTTTCAGATTGAGGAAATATTCGGTTCCCGGCTGGGGAACTATTTTTTCGAAAGGTATCATTATGTCCAGGGATTTTCCCGGCCCGAATTCAGGGAGCGGTACCTTTCCCGATTGAATAACTGATCCGTCGGACACTACCTCCCAGTCGAAACCAAAAGCCGAAAGGTCGGTAAAATCATACTTATTTTTGATCCTTATAAGTCCGGCTTTGAGATCAACAGGTTCAAAACCAACATACTGATATACTTTTTTTACTTCACTCAGGCCTGGTTTACCTGTCCTGTCAGGCCAGGTAAGTCCGTTTATACAGAAATTGCCGTCGCTCGGAACACCCTCTTCACCGAAATCACCACCATAAGCCCAGTATTTTTCACCATTCTCATCAGTCTGAAGTATCCCCTGGTCAACCCAGTCCCATACGAATGCCCCCTGCAGTTTAGGGTACTTCTCTATCACATCCCAGTAATCCTGGAGATTTCCTGTTGAGTTACCCATCGAGTGAGCATATTCGCATAGTATCAAAGGTCTGTCATTCTTCGGATCCTTTGCATATTCTTCAATCTGCCATATCCTGGCATACATGGGACAGACAATATCCGTATGTCTTTCTGTTGTATTAGTTGATTTTTCAGCTCTTTCATACTGAACGGGACGTGTTTTATCTCTCTCTTTTGTCCACTTATAATTATTCAGGAAGTTATGGCCGTCTCCTGCCTCATTTCCAAGTGACCAGATAATAACAGAAGGATGATTTTTATCCCTTTCGACCATGTTCTGCATCCTCGCCATATGTGCTGCTGCCCATTCAGGTTTATCGGCAATTGTAACATCTTTATCATAACCTATCCCGTGAGATTCGATATTTGCTTCATCTACAATATAGAGACCGTATTTGTCACACATCTGGTACCAAAGTTCCTGCTGGGGATAATGGGATGTCCTGACAGCATTTAGATTGT
>CAYQZL010000280.1:0-3816 GCA_964421975.1 uncultured Rikenellaceae bacterium | reverse complement strand
ACACCCTATCCTACACTCTTTCCCTACACGACGCTCTTCCGATCTGTTTTCTTGATTCAAAGCTGAGACTCTGGGCCGACTGCATTGTCAGTTCGTTTACCGAGGTCACCATATTCTTGGTAGAGGCAACGAATGTTTCGAGAAGATCTTTTTCCTTCTGGCCAAGGTCTGATTCCATCAGCATATCTGTAATTATGACAAGGTTGTTCAGTGGTTCTCTGATTTTATGGCTGAAATCATTAATGACATTATCCTTGCTTTCATTGGCAGATGATACGTCTTTGAGGAGGTTTCTTATGGAGAACATTAGACCGGTAACCTGTTTTGTCAGGAATAATCCTATGATGGCGGTTATTATAATCAGTATTCCCGCAGGGAGTCTTAGGTTGAACAAAAGGAGTATGACGGCCAGAATCAGCAGCGATATGGCCGTGTAGAAAAAAGTTTCCAGTTTCTTCCTGTGATTTTCATAAAATTCTTCGGGCGGATGGCCCGAATCCACGTTATATTTTGCCCCGGGTTCCTTCAGCATGGTAAGAAAGTATTAACAAAACAAATAATCCTTTTATAGACATTAGTGCAAATTTAACAAAATATATGATAAATATACTTTCGGGGATATTTCAATGCTTTCAGGTAAATAGTTAAATTTGCAAATACGGTATGATATTTGAGCAGATCAAATAAAAGGATACAGGGATGGAGACAATGATCAGGAAATTTACTTTAATCGCTTTTTATCTGGCTGTGATGCCCTTCATTCAGGCATCAGGTCAGGAAGTGGAGGGAATGGTTAAGTTTACGCCTGATTTCAGGTTTAAGGATGGTATTTACCTTAATTTTGATCAGGTGAAGATGAACAGTCCGATACCGAAGGCCAAGATACTTACATCGGCCGATTACAATGACAAGGAATTTTTCAGGGACCTGCTGGAATCCGACAAGATATACTTTTATGATAACATGGGTATAAGGCAGGAAGTGAGCAAAAGCGATATCTGGGGATATTCACGGAACGGGATTATATATATTCAGGTGCAGGGTAATTTCAACAGGATCACTTTTGTTGGCAGTATCAGTCATTTTGTGGCAGATATAACAACTTATGATCCCAGGTATTACAACAGCCCTTATGGTTACGGTTACTAAGATCCCTACTATTATTATCCTTATTATTCACCTTATAGTTATTACGGTAATTATTATAATCCGTACGGATCCTATTATTCACCTTATTCGAGGAACATGGCCAGAAGTGAGATCAAACAGTTCATCGTCGATTTTGAGACCGGGAAAGTCATGGACTTTGACATGGAGAACACTGAGCTTCTTCTTATGAAGGATGCGCAATTGTATGAAGAATATGTTCAGCTTCCGCGGAAAAAGAAGAAAGAGCTCATGTTTGTATATATCCGTAAGTTTAATGAGAAGAATCCTCTCTTTTTGCCTGTTAATGAATAATTGTTATGAAGAAAACCATTGCTGTACTGCCTCTGGCACTGATCTCTTTAATGCTTGCGGGGCAGGCTCCTTTTCCGACAAAAAATGAAATAAAGCAATTTTCTTCTTCAACAACCTGTGTAGTTCTTGAAGATGATGCATTTTCTTTCTTCAATTCATATATAAAGAAAGCAATGCAGGAATACTGGACGCTTACTCCGTTTGAGTTCATTGATAATGAGGAATTTGATAGCCGTAAAGGCAAGGCGGAATATTCTTTCCTGATGCTTACCGAAACCGTATTTGATAAAGATAAATCGGGTTCGGCATTTAATTTCCTGAACCTCATACAGGGGAAGAATGTCAGGAAGATCAGTGATATGCCCGAGATATGTGCCATACCCTTATCATCGGCTGATGGAGATGATCTCGATTACGGTTATAAGATGGGTGCCATTCTTTTGTTCATGCAGAAGCATGCAGCCCTGATAACTGAAGATCCTTCAAAAACGGGAAGGCGGTATCTGAGATTCTATAATGAGAACATTCCGCAGGTTATGGGTAAGAAAATTCTTGTAAGGCAGGAAGATCTGTCGCCTGCTGTAGGGGATATTGATAAGATCAGGGCCATTTATTCCGGGAATGTGGAAATTGTTACTGAGGAGGATATTGTAAAAGCCATCGGAGCCAAGGCTGCAGGAACCGTTGTTCTTCATAAAGTAGGGCCTTCGGGTGAGGCTGATGAAGGTTACTGCTTCAAAATGCTTATCGGGACGGATGATGCAAACATGTATTATTATAATTCGCATATCATTGATTCGATGAATCCCGACGGATTACTGCCTGCAGATCTGAGGCGGCTTGCAAGGTTCGACTGATGCAGCATGGGATAAAAAGATCCGTCTTTGAAATAAACAGGAACTGAAATGGAAGAGGTTAAAATTTTACCGGAATCTGAAAGGAACTGGGCGATGCTGTGTCATTTATCATCCTTTGCAGGTTATTTTTTCCCTTTTGGAGGGATAATAGGTCCGCTTATCTGCTGGTTGTCGAAAAAGGATGAATCATTATGGGTTAATGAGAATGGCAAAGCTTCTCTGAATTTCCAGCTCTCGATAATACTTTACATGATACTTGCAGCTCCTCTTTGCCTGATAATAATAGGTATTCCGATCATATTCTTCCTGGGAATACTGGAAATAGTCTGTGTGATCATAGCATCTGTAAAGGCTGCCAAAGGTGAGAGATACAAATATCCCGTCACAATCCCATTTATTCAGTAAACTGCATTTCCTGAATCTGTCATTATTCTCCCGATTTTACATGCCGGATAAATAAAATTGACTGATTTTATTTATCTTTCTGTGTTATTTAACTATACCTGCCATGGGATCCGACGGAAAGAAAAAAAAGATCAGGGTGGAAAAATTTGATAAAGAAGACCTATACAGAGATTTCACTCCCGAGAAAAAAGAAAAGCTCGGAACAGAGGAATATGAAAAAATCCTGAGAGAAAAGGAAATTGAGCTGGTAAAGCTTCAGGAATGGGTAAAGGCTAAAAAGCTGAAGGTAGTTGTGATCTTTGAAGGAAGGGATGCAGCAGGGAAGGGAGGTCTCATAAAGACTATTGCCGGCTGTCTTAATCCCCGGATCTGCAGGATTGTTGCCCTGGGCGTGCCGACTGAAAGGGAAAAGACACAATGGTATTTCCAGAGATATGTAACCGAATTACCTGCGGGAGGAGAGATAGTTCTTTTTGACAGGAGCTGGTATAACAGGGCTGGCGTTGAAAAAGTGATGGGATTCTGTACCGAAAGCGAATATGAAGAATTTCTGAGATCATGTCCCGAATTCGAAAAAATGCTTTTACGGGCTGGAATAATACTTATTAAATACTGGTTCTCGGTAAGTGATAAGGAACAGGAAAAAAGATTCCAGGAACGGATAAAGGATCCTACAAAGCGCTGGAAGATCAGTCAGATGGATATTGAATCGCGGGAGAAATGGGTTGAATATTCAATGGCCAAGGACAAAATGTTCTCGTATACCGATACAAAGCAATCACCCTGGTATGTTGTGCGTGCTGACGATAAAAAAAGAGCTAGGCTGAATACAATAGATCATTTACTGTCTATGATACCTTATGAGGATCTGACTCAGAAATCATTCAAACTGCCTCCTTTGAAACACGACGTGGCTTATGTACGCCCTCCTGTGTCGGACCAGACATTCGTACCGGAGAAATATTAGAGGGTCGTGCTGTCGTACTGTCGTACAGTCATTAGATAACTAAAGACCGAAACCCCTGATACCATAATGCAGCAACAATAATAGATCGGAAGAGCGTCGTGTAGGGAAAGAGTGTAGGATAGGGTG
>CAYQZL010000279.1:0-3828 GCA_964421975.1 uncultured Rikenellaceae bacterium | reverse complement strand
CGAGATAATGAGCGGTGACTGGAGTTCAGACGTGTGCTCTTTCCGATCTAGTGCCTGATTTTACAAAAGGGGCATGGAAAACCAACAAACGAAATATGGATCTCACACTTGCTGCAGGAGGAACTACCCGACTTGTGCAGAAAAAAAGCCAATCATAATTAAACTGTTAATAATCAAGCCTGGAAAACCACTCAATCCGGATATTAAGAATTTAAAGGGATTGCATTTAAATCACAGCAAACTTTTATAATCTTAATGCTATATTCACAATTTTATTATAGTTTTGATTATATAGCGTTGGGTTATGGATGCTCAGTTAGAGAAATTGGTTTTCATTGAAGACGAATCCTTTTTTATAGGAGTTTTCCAGGATAATCTTGACAAGAGCAGCTGGCATTATCATAATAATTACGAGATCAGTTTTATAACTGAAGGTTCCGGAAAAAGGATTGTTGCTGATTCTATCGTTGATTTTCAGCCGGGAGATCTGGTTTTTATTGGCCCAAGACTTCCACATGTATGGGTTGCTGATAAGGATTCATGGAATCCTTCCAACAGATTCCTGGAGATGGTGGTACTGCAGTTTGGTTCAGATGTTTTATGCCAGCCTCTGTTATCGCTCCCTGAATTTAAACATGTTTACAATGCCCTTAATTATTCGGAGAGAGGGATACAAATCACAGGACAAACTCTGAACTTGGCAAGTGAAATAATGCTTCAGCTGCCATATATGGATAGTTTTGACAGGCTGCTGAACTTTTTCAAACTCATGAACATAATCGGGAAAAGTACAAATAATACTTATCTGGCAAGTGCGGAATACTTAAGGAAGCGACTGAATACAGGGAGCAAGCGGATATCAATGATCCATGAATTCATAATGAATAATTACCTGAAAGAAATCGAGCTTCAGCAAATTGCCGATATGGTACATATGACAAAAGGATCATTATGTAATTTTTTCAGGATGAATATGGGGTTCACTATTTTTGAATACCTTAATCAGATCAAGGTGGATTTTGCATGTAAGTTATTAATGGATCCTGACCTGAGCATATTTGAAGTCGGTTTAAATAGCGGATTCAATAATATAAGTCATTTTAACAAGCAATTCAGGAAAATTACCGGACTTTCCCCGTCGGAATACAGAAAAAGGTTCAGCAAGTTAATTTAGGAACTGCAAAAACAAACTGTTTATTCCTCTTCCTCTTCCTCGCTGTATGCTTTAATTACAGCTTCCTGAACATCACCCGGAACCTGCGAATATTCCGAAAATTTCATTGTATACATTGCACGGCCTCCCGTTATTGAACTGAGTGCTGTGGAATATTTATTCATTTCGGCGAGAGGAACTCTTGCTTTTATAACTTCAAATCTTTTTTCACTGCTCATTCCGAGAACCATACCGCGGCGGCCCTGAAGGTCGCTTATGACATCACCCATCCTGTCGGACGGTACCATGATCTCAACATCATAGATTGGTTCAAGTATCTTCGGACCTGCATTCTTGAAAGCCATGCTGAATGCATTACGGCCGGCAAGCCTGAAGGAAATTTCATTGGAGTCAACCGGGTGCATCTTACCATCGTAAACATATACCCTGATATCACGTGCATATGAGCCTGTAAGAGGTCCGACTTCCATCTTTTCCATTATGCCTTTTAATATTGCAGGCATAAAACGTGCATCAATCGATCCTCCGACAATACAGTTCACATAAATAAGTTTACCTCCCCAGTCAAGATCGATCTCTTCCTTGTTTCTGACGGAAAGCTTGATCTCCTTACCTCCGAATTTCTGAATGGAAAGCTCAGGTGAACCTTCAACGTAAGGCTCAATGATCAGGTGCACTTCACCGAACTGTCCTGCACCTCCCGACTGTTTCTTGTGCCTGTAGTCGGCCTGAGCTGATTTGGTGATGGTCTCGCGGTATGGTATCCTGGGAGGATTGAAGTTAGTTGGTATCTTGTAAATATTGTCAAGATGCCATTTCATAATATTGAGATGATATTCACCCTGGCCGTGGACTATTATCTGCTTAAGTTCTTTTGAATACTCGATAACGATTGTAGGATCTTCAAGATGAATCTTATTGAGAGCTTCTCCGAGTTTTTCGTCATCACTCTCGCTCTGTGCTTTGATTGCGGTCCTGTATTTTGGATTGGGGAATACGATACCACTGTATGTCCAGTCATTACCCGGAGCATTAAGTGAATGTCCCATTTTTGTATTCTTGAGCTTTACAAGGGCACCGATATCTCCCGTATTCAGTTCGGGAACTTTTGTCCTGTTTTTGCCGGCACAGATATAAAGCTGAGATAATCTTTCCTTAGTACCATTGCTTGTATTTATAACATCGAGGTTTTCTGTTATTTTCCCTGAATAAACCCTGAAGTAATTGATTTCACCGATATGTTCTTCTATTGCTGATTTAAAGATATAAACGGAAGCAGGACCTGCCGGGTCGGCTTTAACCACCTGTCCTTTGCTGTTTTTGGGAGCAGGCATATCTGTAATTGAAGGTGCCTCATTAACAATAAACTCCATAAGGGAATCAATTCCCGTGTTATTTTTTGCCGATATACAGAATACCGGGAACATACCACGTGAAATAATACCTTTTGCAATTCCTTTTCTTATTTCCGCTTCTGAAAGTGTATCATTTGAAAAGAAAAGTTCCATTAGTGCTTCATCGTTTTCAGCCGCTTTTTCAACGAGTGCATTATGAAGCTCTGCAGCTTTGTCTGCTTCCTCCCCGGGAATGTCAAGGATCTCAGCTTTGCCGCCATCTTTGCCGTAGCGGAGCATTTTCATTCTGAGGACATCAATAACAGCATTAAAGCCGACTCCTTCATTTAAGGGATACTGAACAATTGCCAGATTATTGCTCAGTCGTTCCTTCATCATTTCTATTGATTTTTCAAAGTTAGCCTTTTCATGATCCAGACCGTTGATAACCATGATCATTGGTTTATGGACATTTTCGGCATGTCTGAAATGAATTTCGGTACCAACCTCAACCCCGTTCTGAACATTAATTACCATTACTGCCAGGTCGGCTGCATAAAGTGAGGAGATAACACCTCCGCTGAAATCATCAAGTCCGGGAGTGTCAAGTATATTTATTTTTTTATTGAGGTATTCCGTATAAAGTACGGTTGAAAAGATCGAGTTTCCGTTTTCCTGTTCTATCGGGCGATAATCGGAAACAGTGTTTTTTCCTTCAATTGTTCCTCTTCTTTCAATTATGCTGCCGTTAAAAAGCATCGCTTCTCCCAGAATAGTTTTACCTGATCCTGAATTACCCAGGAGCACGATGTTTCTTATCTGGTCAGTCTGGTATGTCTTCATAATTATAAGTTGTTAATTGGCTTATGGATTTATTTGTTTCTTTTCTTTAATCCGTAACAGGTTTCTGTAAGTTATCAGGGGTATTTACTTAGCCCTTTGTGACCTTTGTGTGTACTTAGTGTTCTTTGTGGTTAAACAAAAATTCTTATTAACCACAAAGGACACGAAGGTAATCACAAAGAGCACAAAGGATGTTTCTGGCACCCGTTTTGGAGCGGACAAAATTAATAATTTTTTAAAAACTGATTATGAATGCAGTCATAATTACAAAATTTTTATTTCCTTTGCACCAGTTTTTTGAAATGCAGGAGTACCGGTTTTTCTCTCAGGTGTAAGTATACAAAAGAGGTTTTCATTGGGAAAGGTCGGGAAGATACCTGTTAATAACTTACGACAAGTTAGTACAGATAATAGGAAAATGTTGGTTCAGATGAGATCGGAAGAGCGTCGTGTAGGGAAAGAGTGTAGGATAGGGTG
>CAYQZL010000278.1:1051-3833 GCA_964421975.1 uncultured Rikenellaceae bacterium | reverse complement strand
GATAATGAGCGGTGACTGGAGTTCAGACGTGTGCTCTTCCGATCTCAGAAGCGCCAGTGCTTGGTCTGATCCTGGCTTTTATAATAAGATATATTCCTGATCCCGGCTCAAATGTTTATCTTTTCTCTGAAAATGAAAATATACCTATATATATTTTCATGAGCATCATAGTTGCCTTGTTCCTCGGACTTACCATCAGCGCGGAGGAAATATTCCGTGACAGGAACATTCTTAAAAGGGAGCATTTCCTGAACCTTAGCAGGAACAGCTATCTCTCAGCCAAGGTCAGCGTAATGATCATTATATCTGCCATCCAGTCCTTCCTGTTCCTTGCTATAGCCAATCCCCTTCTGGGTATTCAGGGACTGTTCCTGAGATACTGGATTGCTTTGTTCATAACATCCTTCTGTGCAAACATGATCGGGCTGAATATTTCATCAGCTTTCAACTCAGCAATAACCATTTATATTATTATTCCCCTGCTTATAATACCAATGATGGTACTCAGCGGTGCCATGTTCCCCTTCGACAAACTTAACCGTAAAATAGGAAATGTTGAGAAAGTCCCTCTGATTGCAGAACTGATGCCAACAAGATGGACTTACGAGGCACTCATGGTGACACAGTTCAAGGATAATATGTACAGCAGAACCGTATATAACCATGAAGGAGAGACCTATTATTCATTGCAGAAACAGATCAGTGAATCAGATTTCAACCGGGTTTACAGGATACCTGAACTGAAAAGAAGAGTGTCGGAGATCCGCTCCGGATCTGAATCCGGAGAAGTGATCACAGGTATTGAATACAATCAGGAAAAGAAAAAGAATAATCTGGAACTTCTGAAAAATGAACTTCTGAAGATAAGCGATATAAACAAGGTCCCGGTATTCAGACATATAAGCTCACTCACTCCCGAAGCATTCAACAATTCAATTGCCGATTCAGCAATTAAATACCTTAATAAGCTGGATGGAATTTTCAGCAGCAGGTTCAATTCGGCAAGCAATATACGGGACAGATTTTATAATCTGAACGCCGGGAAGCTGAATAAGCTGCAGGATAAGCATTTTAATTACCAGATGGAACAGATTGTAACAAAATACTACGAACGTCATAAAATGCTCATCTATAATAATTCAATAATCCAGAATGCTGATCCCGTTTATCTTGATCCGCAAAGAAAAGGAGTGTTGTCATTCAGGACTCATTTCTTTGCACCTTCAAAATATTTTTTAGGGATTAACACTGATACATATATATTTAATATAATAGTGGTAATAATCAGCAGTCTGTTGCTTTACTTAATATTATATACAGGTCTGCCTGCGGCCCTTGTAAGGTTTTTTGAAGAATTTAAGATCCGAAAGAGGTTAATCAGTAAATAGTTAAATAGTTTTTTATATATTTGCATTAATCAATGTAGTCTGATGAAAGGAAATTCTTTTTTAATTCTGATTATTGCTCTTATATTATCAGTTTCATGCAGGAATACTTCAAAAAACAGTTCAGGTTTTATATTTCCTGAAGCTGATTCGGTACCCCTGGGTGAGGCTGAAAAATTAAGTGCTGAAGCTATTGCTGATATTTCCGGAAATATCGCATCGCCGGTAGAAATTGCCAATCTGCTGCAAACGTTATCCGTACCATTTTCGCCTGATTATCTTGCTTCTTCCATAGATGCCAACAGACAACCTACGGATTTTGATAAGGCTCTTTCACTGGGTATACTTGGAGCCGACCTGGGTTACCTTAATATGTACGAGAAAACAGGCACTTCAATAAATATACTTTCTGATATAAAGAAACTTGCAGAAGGGCTGAAAGTAGGTCAGTTCTTTGATTTTGACGCCATTAAAAGGCTGTCTCTCAACAGATCCAACCTCGATTCCCTTCTGTTCCTGTCCATAGATTCATACACTCAGATAGATAAATACCTGCGCGGTAACGGAAGAGGACATCTTTCAGCATTGATGATAATAGGAGTATGGATTGAAGGACAGTACCTTGCCACTCAGGTGATAAAGGAATATCCTGATCCGGTACTCAGAGACAGGATAGGCGAACAAAAAATCATCCTGAATGATCTGATAATGCTTGCTGCCCCTTACTGTGAACGGGACAGAGAATTTAAAGCTCTCTGTAATTACCTTCAGGATATAAAAGAAAAATACAGGGATATAAAGATCACTTATACCCTGGGAGAACCGGTCAGCGTTGAAAAGAACGGGGGACTTGTCATTGAACAGACTGAAACAAGTAATGTCGAAATGACAGAAGAGCAGTTAACCGGACTGATTGAAATTACCAGAACTATTCGCGACAAACTGGTTTTAAATAATTAATATGAAGATATATTTAACACTGATTTTTCTGCTGCTCACTGCAGGAATTATGGTATCCGGACAATCATCGGATCCCCTGGTCAGCAACTGTATCCTAAATGCCGGGCCCGACGCTAAATACCTGAAAGATTTCAGGATACAGCTCGGGAAAACAACTACCCAGGGAGAACCAAGGTATAAGACCCAGATGTCTCTCTGGAAAAATACCAAATACAGGTTCTCAATGTGCAATTCTGAAGATTCCGGGGGTAAACTTTACCTCAACCTGAAAGATGATACAAACAAATCCGTCCTTTCATCTTATGATCCCAAAACCGGAAAAACATATTCCTTCATTGATTTCATATGTAATAAAAGCGGGATTTACCAGCTCAGCTTTGATTTTACCGGAGGAGAAAAAGGATCAGGCGTCGGGGTTGTCTCAATGATTAAATAAA
>CAYQZL010000278.1:0-1041 GCA_964421975.1 uncultured Rikenellaceae bacterium | reverse complement strand
CTAAAAGATCCTGAAAGCTTGTATTAGAAATATCAGCAGAAAAAACCCTGTAAAAAAGATCTCGGGAATTATTTTCTTCCTGACAAAAAGAAAATAATGCGATAAAATATATGTAAGGGGTATTGATCCGATCCACAACATTTCTGCAGAAGCTGAGGGCAGAACAATATAAAGCACCACCGAAATGACAAATACCCAGAGCAGAAGATAAAAAGTCTTCCGTGATTTTATCTTTCTTGTATGGATATGCTGAAGCAGAAAAACAATGCTGACCAGTATCATAAGACCCGTAAATACCAGTACAACAATTTCTATCCTTGTAAAAGAGACTTCAGGTAAAGCAGTAAACAGATTTTCCTTTATACCCGAAATCAGTATTTCAAGATCTTTCCCAAGAACGTAATAGATCCCGAATAGTAAAATATAAGGTGTTGCAAGACCAATTAGGGAGCTGATAATTTCAACTATATTCCCTGATCTTAACAATACAATTCCTATAAATACCAGAACACCAAACCAGATAAGATTGGCATAAAACAATGATCCTGTACTGATAAATATGGCAGCATCAAAGAAATTGAATGCGGTCCCGGGTTTCCTGTAAGACTCCATTATCCTTTTCAGTGCAAGCATAAGGAATACTATTGCAGGAAGGACAGGATTCCGGACCTGCAGGTAGGGCAGAAGAGCGCTGAACAGGACATATAATATTGCAGGGAAAAATGTTCTTTCACCGAGAAAGAAAACAGATGTATTGAAATTTACCAGAAGGAACAGAACAAATATCAGCAGGAGAAAAGTAAATATTAGTCCTGCATGAACATTTGCTCCTGTCATCAGCTTCATAATGACATACAATGGCATAGGTTCTGATTCATAAATTGTTGCCGCCTGAGTGCCGGGATCAATGAATGCACTGAGCCAAAGGAGTATAAGAGTGACAATGATCACAAAGATCACTCCCGGTCCTGTTCCCCTGAATACCTTTGACAACATATATTATAAATCAAAACCGATATCTTTCCGGTAGTAAATTCCCTC
>CAYQZL010000277.1:0-4030 GCA_964421975.1 uncultured Rikenellaceae bacterium | reverse complement strand
GGTTAATAATAAAATTTACTTATAAAATTTATGCAACAAAACCAATAACTGTATATATCACTGCCGGTCCGGTAGCAGCAATTAAGCCTGCAAATGATACTCCATACAATGCCAGTAATCAGCAGGTCATCTTATAATTACCTGAAGCGAATTTCAATTGCTATAACTGAGTTCTTACTTAGCGAGACAATTTTGTTTACCTACTCTTTTCAGGCTTTTCGGTATCTGCCTGCAGATAAAATTTTTAATTTTTCCTGCATTTTAAAAATAGAACCGACCAGTCCAATAATACCGGACCAATAAATTTTTTATAAAAAATCTTCCCAGTAACGCTTGTAAATATTATCGCTGCAGATAAGATCATCATGTGTTCCTGATACACTTATTGTCCGATCCTGAAGTATATAGATCTTGTCACAGATTTTTTTAATTAAGTTTATCCGGTGAGTTACCAATAAGATCCCGAGCTTTTCTTTCAAACTGACCAGCATCTTAAGAACCAGGTCTTCAGTATCCTTATCCATTCCAGAAGTACCTTCATCAATTAAAAGTATATCAGGTTCATTGATCAATGCTCTGAGAAATGCAATGACCTGCTTCTGTCCGCCAGATAATTTAACTCCGTCTTCTCCTGTCATAGTAGCAAAACCTAAAGGCAACCCTGTCAGAAATGAATGCAGACCATGTTGTGAAATGATAACTCCAAGCTTATTTAGCTTTTCTTGCGTAGGTTCAGGAACTATATTTTCAAGCACTGTCCCGTTGAAAATATGTATATCCTGAGGAATTACACCAACCGATCTCCTCCATATATCAGGTGATATCATATTGCCCGAAAAGGAATTATTGACAATTATATCTCCTGATTCCGGAATCAAGAACCTGAGCAGTATACTGACCAGTGTACTTTTACCTGATCCAGACTCTCCGACCAAGGCAGTTATTTTCCCTTTTTCAATATCAAAATTGATATCGTTCAAGAACAACCTCTGGCCCGGAAAACGGAATTTTATATTTTTCATAGAAATTTTTCCGATCACTATATTATCTTCCTCTTTTTCCATACCTGTTGATTCCGGACTGATCCTGGTGAATTCAAACATCCTCTCTATTGCCACCTTTGCCTCACTTAAAGGAATAGAAATCAGTGAAAGGTTCATCACTGAAGGGAGCAGGGTTGAACTTAGTGATAAAATAGCCATCAATTCTCCCTGAGTCATCTCTGAATCCATCACCTTTAATGATACATAAACGAGTAAAACCATCAAATAAAGAGTCCCTGCAAGATTCGTCAGCATACCCAGGCTGACTTTTATTTTACCAAGTGAAAAAGCTCTTTCCTGGAAATCAGAAAAGATGATCTTGTTTCTTGAAGTAAATAGATCCTGCCAATTCATGCTTTTTATTTCACTAATACCTCTCAGGGAATTTATGTAATTACCTTCTGTCAAGGCATAACCTGCCATAACTTCATGTTGTGAATTGATTATCCTTTTATTCCATCGATATACCATAAGGAAGAATAAAGGTAGCGTAACAAGGGAAATAATCCCGGCAGGTACTGAGTAAATAAAAATAAAGACCATTGTAACAATTAAAATAAGACAGTCTATTATATAAACTCCTGCAATATCAGAAATTACACGTTGTATCCGCATAGTATCATTAAGTCTCGCAACCAGGTCTCCCGTTTTCCTTGTGTCAAAGAAAAGTTTCGGAAGTGACATTAATGAACCATAGAAATTATCCACTATCCGGATATTAAAGGATTTCCCCTGGGATAACAAAACATACTGTCTTAATGCTGATAATAAAACTCTTGAAGAAAGAAGAATAAGGACAAGAAAAGATGAAATAAGAAGAATTCGTGTTTCTCCTGATGGAAGTATCTTATCAATCAGCTTTTGAGTGAAAACTGCCATTACAATACCTAGTGAAGATATTAGAATTCCAACAAAAACGCTGATCATCAGGAGTTCTTTATCGGGCATTATTTTTTCAAGGAGCCACTTTCTCTTTTCTTTCCTCTCTTCTTTCTTATATTTGAATTCTTCACCCGGGGAAACTGCAAGACATTTTTTGCTTTGCCATATCTTATCAAGGTCTTCAGGAGTTTTATATGCAATTCCAGTGGCAGGATCCCATAAAACAAAATGGCAATCTTTAAAACCAAAATTTACTATATAATGATCGTAACCTGATTCCGCGGTCACATGTAGGATCAGTATTCCACTAAAAGTTAATATATCATTGACTGAAGTCTCGTATCCCGTTGCCTTCATTCCGCTTACGAGGGCAGCCTGATAGAGCCCCAGCATTGTTGTACCTGACTGTGATGTTCCACTCAGCTTGCGTATTTTCTCTATACCCGATTCTCCTCCAAAATACCGTATTACAGAGGCCAGGCATGCAGCTCCGCAGTCAGTCGAATCATGCTGCAGTAAAGATTTTTCTTTTATTTTTTTGATATTAAGTGCCACTAATCAGATAATTAAGAATCGCGTCAGTTTTTACTTCCCCCTTAAATATTTTAACAAGCCTTAAATTTTCATCATATAATATATTTACAGGAACTGAATGGATACCAAACATTTCCGTGAAAACAACTGAAGTATCCGAAAGAATATGGAAATCCCCGGAATTTATGTCAAAGGGTTCCATAAACCTCTTTATAGATTCAGGCATGGCATTGCTTACCAACAGTACTTTAATTCCTCTGGATTGAATATCATTTTCAATAAGAGATGATATCTCATACTGACAATACTCACATTCGGGATGAAAATAAACTATAAGCAAAGGCCCCTTCTCCAGATCATCAGAATTAAAGATATTCCCTTCCAGAGTTGACAATGCAAAAGATGGGAGAGTTTTTATTCTTTCTACAGAGTCATTTGCTTTTACTACTTTGACAATTATGCCACCGACCAGCATAACAAAAACTATACTTATGGAGGCTATAATCAGGGCAGATAATATTTTCTTCATGAGTAAATATCGATTGTAATGAACATTATAAAGGCAATCCAAAGGATAAACGCCGAACCATAGGTAACAAGAACTATTATATCAGCCTTTTCTCTTTTAACGGAGCTGACTTTTGCAAGGCCTATGGCTAACAATAATATATATGCTACCTGGAAAAGATTTACGGACTGCAGCGGATAAATCCAGTATTTTGCCACTTCAGGCTGTCTGAATAAATTAATCAGGGACAGGGGATAAAAGAAATTCATTTCATCCAGAGTATAATTTCCGGCAAAAAATGCAAACCACAGGAATTTGGTCAAAGAAGCAAGAACAATTACTATTTCTGATGCAACAACTATTGTAAAGATCATGCCCAATGTTACTTCCTTATGAAATCCACTGATAAAGAATCCTATATATACTACCAGGCTCAGAACTGAGAATTTAATTATAAGTATAAGCGGAGTAACCAAATAGGAAATCCATGATAACTCCCTGATCTTTTTAAAAAGTTCCATTGACCTTTCATAAGTCATCTGTTCACTATAACTATTAAAAAATACAGTCTCATTGATCAATACAGTTTTGGATAACCATACCAGCATCAGATTTACTGCTATAATGAATAAAAGCAGTTCATTCTTCTTCAAACTGAAATAACCGTCAAGGATTTTCATTGGTCACTAAAATGATATATTAAATAACTACAAGACATATAACTATATAGCATTACCCAGGATCCTGATATGCTCATCGTTATCCGCTTTTACGACAGACCGGATTCTCTCAATCCGTATTTCAATTCGTCGGTCGTCTGCATAATAATATGTTTCTCTGATATTTGAGTACCTGATATCAACTCCCATCTCTTTCATTTCCTGAAGCGATTGAAACAAAGTACTTCTTCTTATGCCAAGTTTTCTGGCAAATTCCATCGGAGGGCCTGTTGCTCTCAAATGTATTAACATATCGATACGGCGCACTCTTTCGATGTACTTTAAGAGAGCCATGATAAGATCGGAAGAGCACACGTCTGAACTCCAGTCACCGCTCATTATCT
>CAYQZL010000276.1:0-4039 GCA_964421975.1 uncultured Rikenellaceae bacterium | reverse complement strand
AGCGAAGAATCTTTCACGAATTAAATTTTCATTGTGCTTTACATATTATAACAGAGGCATTATAATACGTCTTATAATACGTTTTTTAATACGTAGTTTAATACGTAGTTTCCTCCTTGCAGCTTCGTGCTTAGCACCGCATGTCCAATGCCGCACGCCGCACGCCGCATACCTCATACCTCATACCGCATACCTCACCCCTACGGCTTCCAAATCCTGAACTGTCCGCTGCAATGCAGCATCCCCATAAGATAAAGCAATCCGTCGTAATATCTTTCATTAAATGCTGTCGGGACAGGTGTATTCCATAAAGCTTCAACAAAATCCCCGGCCAGCGGATGAGTTGCTGCAAGGCTTACCACGGCATTTGTTGCGACAAGACCTTTGGCATGGTTCTTATTCAGCAATTTGCCATCGAGAGAATACTCAGTTCCATAGGTATTCATCCCCTCTGATGCGAAGAATGCCTGCACACGGTTACTAAGTTCCTGCTGGCGCGGATCTTTCCGCCACCATGACCAGTCAACAGCCCAGTTCATCTGAGTTCTGCGGGCGTCAAATGAAAAATTTGCCGACCGCTTGTTCCAGGGAGTACTGTACGGAGTTCCGTCGAAATTTGCATAATCAGGTGCCAGTCCGGTTAAGGGATGAGTTGTTTTTATAAAGAAATCCCTGCTGGAATCGGCAGCAGCGGCCCAGAAATCAATGTCTTCCACAGGTCCCCATCTTGCCCATAATTCATAAAAAGCCGGCAGATGATAAGAAGGATCCGTAAAATCATTCTTTTCGAAATTCGGAACAAACCTGATCATCTTATGCTCCTCATTGACCATGCTATGCACAGTCCTGGGACCGAATTTCGTCATACCTTTTTTTGTCGGATGGTGCCTCATGGCAGTAAGTATCCTGTCTGCCCAGGCTTTATAGTCATATATCCCCTTCCCGTCCCCCCAGCGGTTTGAAGCAAAGTAAAGCGCCATCACCATATATTCCTCACCGTCGGGAGCAGGTGTTTCGGAATTGGGAGTACCATCCGTCTTAAGCGACCATGAAAAGTAGCCTTCCGAAGGATGTTCCGGTGAACTTACATACATATAAGTCATCGCCCAGTTCCATATTGCATCAAATTCAGCTTTCTTATCCATCTGGACTGCGATCATCATACCATAGGATATACCTTCGCTCCGGACATCATGATGAAGCACATCGCTTATATATGCCAGGGGACCATTTTGATTGTTTCCGGCTTCAAAAAAGACTGTCGTTGAGGAATCGCCCTGGAACAACAGTCTGAAAGCTTCCTCAGTTTTAGCTCTTATCTCCTTCTTCTTATGACCATTCTCCCTGAACAGATTACGGTATTTATCCGTGTAAAAAGCTCCGTTTGTCCGGGGAACAAATCCTTTCTGTCTTTCCTGTTGATCCTGTCCCGTCAGTGTAAATCCGGCAAGAAAACAAAAGCACAGACCGGTCAGAACAAATTTTTTCATAGTATTGCAATTTACGATCAGTCCTCTAACTATCGAACGAACAAGCCGTCAAACCGTCGAACCTTCCTATCGTCAAACCCTCAAACCGTCAAACCGTCCTATCGTCGAACCGTCAAACCGCCGGACCGTCGAACCATCTCACCGCCGAACCCTTATTTCACCGTCTTGTCCAGCGGTCTCCCAAGACTCTCATATAATCCCCTGCGGCCTGCCTTGTCGCCTGTAAGAACCTTATTTGCATGTTCGGCAACCTTTACTGCCACACTGCGGGGAACAACAACCACACCATCGCCGTCAGCAACAACCACGTCACCCGGACAAACAAGCACTCCTCCGATGGTCACCGGCCGGTTTACTGATTCAATTTCATTTCTACCGGGACGGATGCCCCTTCCCTTCTTTCTCAGGTAAAGCGGAACACCTTCAAGGCCTACCTCATCGGTATCTCTGGCGCCGGCATCTGTAACGACTCCGACTGCACCTGCTTTATACCATCCGAGAATATTATTTGAGCCTATGGATCCAATATCACGGTCTTCAACGTCGTCAATGACGACTGCCGAACCGGGCCTCAGTATCTGTGTAAACCCTTCATGTGAATATGCGTTATAGAAATTACCTTCCCATTTCATCCAGTCCTCGCCTGGTTCAGGCTGAGCTTTTTTTTGTGTCGGGACATAACGGACCGTTACTGCAATTCCCCTGAAAACATGTTTAAAGTCTTTAAGATCGACCCAGCAGGCATGTATTTCCGGGTTAACAAGTCCGGTTCCGGGAAGTCCCACCATATCCATTCCATCGGAAACATCGGCAACTCTCAGATCTTTATAAAGCTCAAGTATATTTGCATCTTCTTCAGCTGTATAGGTTTTTGTCTCGATGAAATTCACACCCTTCGCCAGAGCAGCTTTATCTGGTTTCTGGGAATAAACCGGTGAAAGAATAATAATCAAAGTAAAAAATAAAGTAATGATCCTGTTTTTCATATGGCAATTGATTTTGGTTAAGATATCACTATTCCTGATTAGTGTTTTTTAAGAGTTAATCTGAATTAAAAATACAAATATTATTTAATACGGAGAATGATTGAAATAGCTAATAAACATTTATAAGATCCACGATTATAATCTTTACAAGGCATTTTAATTGTTACACATTATACTCATTGTTGTTCAAGTGCTATTTTTTCTATATATTTGGTCTATAATTCATTGTCATGCATTACAGCTGGTTACTGAAATACAAGATCAAGATTAACCGGACAGGTCTCTGTCTGTGAGCTGATAAGGATCAGGTTCAGATGAGAAATATTATCATTTGAGAATCATTCTCATTTGAGAAATATTCTTAATTGAGAACTATTCTTAAATGAATTTAATTCTTAAATGAGTTTAATTCTCAAACGAGAAACATCTGAGACTGCCTTGTTTACCACTTCTTTCTAATAAATAAATCCATCCAATCCAAATTTTCTGAAAACAATGAAACCATTAATAATAACCGGATCAGATCTTACAGTTAATGACGTTGTTAACGTCGCCCGGCACGGACAAAAAGTCGAACTGCACCCCGACGCCCTTAAAAGAATCAAAGAGTGCCGGGCAATGCTCGAGAAAAAAATAAATGCCCATGAAATAATGTATGGCGTCAATACAGGGATCGGAGAATTCTCCGAAATTGTATTAAACGACAACCAGATCCAGGACTTCCAGAGATATCTCGTTTATAATCATGCTGCCGGTATCGGGGACCCTGCTCCCATTGAGATTGTCAGGGGTGCCATGCTCGGCAGAATAAACGTTCACGCCCACGGTAACTCAGGGAACAGACCCGAGATAACAGAAACCTATATTGAAATGCTTAACCGGGGCGTCACTCCTTTTGTCTGCCAGAAAGGCTCGGTCGGAGCCTGCGGTGACCTGGCTCCGATGTCACAGATAGCCCTGCTCCTTCTGGGTGAAGGAAAAGCACACTATAAAGGTGAACTCCTCGACGGGAAAGAAGCAATGGACAGAGCCGGAATTCCCATACCTGGACTCCACGCCCGCGACGGACTTGCTGCCATTAACGGATCAAACATGCTCACAGCCATGAGCGCTATATGGCTCGTCGATGCAAATAACTGGCTCAAACAGGCCGAAATAGCCGCATCAATGTCTCTCGAAGCCCTTAAAGCCAATATGAAACCATATACTCCCATGCTTCATGAAGTCAGAGGTTTTAAAGGAGCTGTAAGAAGCGCAAATGCAATAAATAAATGCATCTCGGAAGGCGACCTTAAGGAAGAAAGGGTGAAATCAAAAGTCCAGGATGCCTACTCCATGAGATCAACTCCCCAGGTTATCGGTTCAGCTCACGATATGCTTGCCTATGCAAAGTCACAGATCGAAATTGAACTTAACGGTGTCGGCGATAATCCTATCTTCTTTCCCGACAGGAATATTCAGCTTTCCGGAGCCAATTTCCAGGGATCTCCGGTAAGTGTACCGATGGATATGGCCGGTGCATGCATAACAATGGTCAGCGTAATGTCGGAAAGAAGAATGAAC
>CAYQZL010000275.1:0-4135 GCA_964421975.1 uncultured Rikenellaceae bacterium | reverse complement strand
TGGTACCAAAGTTCCTGCTGGGGATAATGGGATGTCCTGACAGCATTTAGATTGTGACTTTTCATGACCCGTATATCTTTAAGGATCAGTTCCTCGCTGATAACATGTCCGTTAACATCACAATGTTCATGGAGGTTGGTACCTTTAAGATAAATGGGAACCCCGTTCACATGGAGCTGTGAGTTTTTAATTTCCACTTTGCGGAATCCGATCTTTGAGCTGATGCTTTCAAGGATTTTTCCGTCAGCATCTTTAAGAGTGATCACAAGGGAATAAAGATCAGGAGTTTCCGCGGACCATCTTTTTATTCCGGGGAAGCTTTTCTCAAATTGTATTTCAGCTTTATTTACTGCTGATTGTACATCTTTTGATTCACTGAATATTTCCTGTCCGCCATCATAAAGCGATGTTTCAACAGAGCATTCAGCGTTGTCGTTGGAATTCAGCCCGACGCTGACACTAAGATGCCCGTCTTTATAATCATTCTCAAGGTCGGCGACAGCAAAATAATCCCTGATATAAGTTTGTGGTCTTGCATGAAGAAAAACACTTCTCTGGATACCGCTCAACCTCCAGAAATCCTGATCCTCCAGGTAACTTCCGTCACACCAGCGGTAAACTTCAACCGCGAGAGAATTATCACCTTTTTTAAGATATTTCGTGATATTGAACTCAGCAGGTGTTTTACTGTCCTGACTGTAACCGACAAGCTGCTCATTAATCCATACATAAAAAGCAGAAGACACAGCTCCGAAATGAAGGAAAACTTCTTTTCCCTTCCACTGAGCCGGTATCTTAAAACTTCTTTTATATGATCCGACAGGATTATAATCGTGCTGAATATAAGGAGGATCGTTCTTGTGGGGAAAGGTAATATTAACATAAATTGGAACATCATAACCCTTCATTTCCCAGTTTGACGGCACTTCAATATTGTCCCAGTCGCGGGTGTCATAATCATCCTTAAAGAACCAGTATGGTCTCTGATCAGGTGATTTAACAAGGTTGAATTTCCAGGTTCCGTCAAGGGAAAGATAATTTGGTGAACCTGCTATATCTGCCGCAAGGGCTGACTCCTTATCACTGAAACTGATAAGTGTAGCATGAGGTTCTTCCTTGTTCTGTCCGAACATTTCCGGATTTTCCCAGTCACGGGGTTCATTTTCTGTAAACTCCACACCTTCATATTTGCTGTAACGTTTACATGCTGAAAATAACAGTAAAATCATTATAAGGAAAAATGAAATTTTTTTCATCGGAATGGTTTTTTGATGATGATTCTTTTACGATTAATTTATAGTGATCCCAGACAAAAATATGTCCTTTACCATAATGAACACACAATGTTCACAAAGTAAGTGAATAAAAGTCAAAGATAAAAAATTGTCTGACCCATCAGAAAAGACCTGTTATTCTGCCATCTCCGTCGATATCAATTTTTTCTGCTGACGGGGAATTGGGCAATCCCGGCATTCTCATTATTGTTCCGGCAATTGGGACAATAAAACCGGCTCCGGATGATAATTCTATTTCTCTTATTTTTACTGTAAAACCTTTTGGTCTTCCTCTTTTATTCGGATCATCAGAGAGAGATTTCTGGGTTTTGGCAATACATACCGCCAGATTACCAAATCCGAGTTTCTCGATCTTATCCATCTGATTTTTAGCTTTGATTGTATATTCAACATGGTCAGCGCCATACAGTTTTTTGCAGATGGTGGCAATTTTTTCTTCGATTGACCATGAGAGTTCATAGATCGGTTTGAAACAGGTCGGACAGTCTTTTACCGATTCAAGGATTTTTTCTGCCAGATCTATTGCTCCTTCACCGCCTTTAGCCCATCCCTCATTTACAGCTACTTTCACATTCTGTTCTTTGCAATGTTTAAACAGCAGATCGAGTTCTGCTTCGGTGTCAGAGTCGAACCTGTTTATTGAAACAACAGGATTGAAACCGAAATATTTCATATTCTCGATATGTTTGTCGAGGTTGTCAAATCCGGCCTTCAATGCTGTAAGGTCCTCGGCCTGAAGAGATGTGAGTTTTGCACCTCCATGATATTTAAGTGCCCGTATGGTGGCAACTATAACAACAGCATTTGTTCTGATATTACCATATTGTGATTTAATATCAAAGAATTTCTCTGCCCCGAGTTCGCTTGCAAAACCTGCTTCCGTCACCACATAGTCGCTAAGGGCAAGACCCATTTTTGTAGCAATAATTGAATTGGTACCCTGAGCTATGTTGGCAAAAGGCCCTCCATGTATTATTGCCGGTGTACCCTCAAGAGTCTGAACCAGGTTTGGCTTTATTGCCTCTTTCAGCAGGGCAGCCATTGCTCCGTGTGCTTTAAGATCAGCGGCAAAAACAGGTTTATCCGAAAAAGTATAACCGACAAATATCCTTCCCAGCCTTTCTTTCAGATCATTAAGATCTTTTGCCATACAAAGAGTAGCCATTACCTCTGAAGCTGCTGTAATATTGAATCCTGACTGCCGGGGGACACCTTCTGTAGTGCCGCCCAGTCCGATTACGACATCCCTGAGGGACCTTTCATTCATATCCATTACTCTTTTCCATTCAATTGTCCTCGGATCGATACCCAGGTTTCCATCCTTCAGCTGAATATTATTGTCGATAAGAGCGGCAAGCAGATTATGTGCTTTTTCGACTGCTGATATATCGCCTGTGAAATGAAGGTTGATGTCTTCCATCGGGATTACCTGTGAATAACCGCCCCCGGCAGCACCTCCCTTAATACCAAAAACCGGACCCAGAGATGGTTCCCGCAGAACAACCGTGGCTTTTTTCCCGATCTTGTTCAGTGCCTGGGCAAGGCCTATCGATGTGGTTGTCTTACCTTCGCCGGCAGGAGTGGGAGTTATTGCTGTCACCAGTATCAGTTTTGCGTTTTTTACCTTTTCTTCATCAATGAATTTCAGAGGTATTTTTGCTTTATACTTCCCGTATAACTCAAGTTCATCCTCTGGGATACCCAATATCCGGGCAATTTCAATTATCGGCCTTATTCTGGCTTCCTGGGCAATTTCTATATCCTGTTTCATAGTTATGGATTTAAATTTTCTGCATGAAAAAACATAGTATAAGCAATTATTCAAAAATATATGAATTTATGATTTTTTTCGTAAATTGAAGCTTGATATATGAATCATAAATATCATATAAACCTTAAAAACGATGGAAGAAAAAATCTCCTCAATGTATGATGATTACAGAAATGGCCGTACCAGCCGGCGGAGTTTTATAAAGAAACTGGCGATGTTAACAGGAAGTACAGCAGCTGCAATGGCTCTGCTGCCCGTACTGGAAGATAATCAGGCACTGGCCGCAGGGGCAAAGAAAAAGAAGGAACTGGCAGTTACAGCGGAATTCATCAAATATCCTGCTGCCACAGGTGAAATGCGTGCTTATTTTGCTTTACCCTCAAAAGGGAAAAAGTTCCCTGCTGTTATAGTAATTCATGAAAACAGGGGACTTGTACCTCATATCCAGGATGTAACAAGAAGGATGGCAAAAGAAGGGTTCCTTGCCCTGGCTCCGGACGCACTTTCGCCGGTTGGTGGTACACCCGACGATGTAAGCAATGTAGGTGAACTCTTTAAAAAACTTAACAGTGAAGAAACGACTAAAAACTTCGTGGCTGCAGTCAGATTCCTTGAAACTCATCCGGCTTCCAATGGTAAAGTGGGATGCACGGGCTTTTGCTGGGGAGGGGCTATGACAAACCAGGTTGCTGTCAATTCACCGGAACTTGATGCAGCTGTACCTTACTACGGAAGACAACCCTCTGCTGAAGATGTTGCTAAAATAAAAGCACCTGTTATGGCACATTATGCTGAGAACGACCAGGGTATAAATGCAGGTATCGCAGCATTTGAAGAAGCTCTGAAAAAAAACAATATAGAGTATAAGTTCTATTCTTACCCGGGAACCGGTCATGCTTTCAATAATGACACAAATCCCTCCCGTTACAATGCCGAAGCTGCAAAACTGGCATGGGAAAGAACGGTGGGGTTCTTTAAGGAAAAACTGAAATAATTCCGGATTCATGCTTTGCCAGCCGTAGCTTTCTTTGACCTCCGTAGCCTTGGCGAAGGAGGTGGCGAAGGCTGG
>CAYQZL010000274.1:0-4153 GCA_964421975.1 uncultured Rikenellaceae bacterium | reverse complement strand
TACACCCTATCCTACACTCTTTCCCTACACGACGCTCTTCCGATCTCAAGCAGTACCGGGATCAGTACCGGTCTGATTGTTAACTTCATCCGTGCGAAAATTATCAGAAGAAGATATAAAAGATAAAGAATCCAGATTATTTTGTTTGATACGAAAAGGTACAGAACCAGAGTACTGAACAACAGAAACATAAATACTATCCTGGCAAATGCGGCTTTGTCCGGAAGGGTGAGAACAGTTTTCATTTTCAACATCAGGAATCTGATTGTCAGGTACACTTTAATATCAGATCATAATTACAGGATAAATGTAATATGATCCTGCCTTACTATTTGTCTCTAAAGTACTGAAAAATATTCAACAGTCTGAAGTTATTGTTTCTGTATGAAATAAGGATAAAGAACACTGCAAAAACAACAATATATATAAACATGGATGTCAGGTTGTATTCAAATTGTTTTCCGATTCTGACGAGAACAAAGCCTGAGAACAAGGCAAAAACCAGACTGCTGATAATTATGATCAGATCAGGTTTCCTGATAATTTCTTTAATCGTGATATTGTGATATTTATGATAATAACCAATTAGATACAAAGAACCAAGCGCGGTGGATAGTGCATATGAAATTACGACCCCATAGGATGGTATTAAAGAACCTAATCCAATACCAATAAGAACATTAAATCCCAAAACAAAGATTGTCATTAACAATATACCATTCAACTGACCTTCTCCCAATGAATTATAATATGCCTGTGCATTAAGAATATTTATTAACATACCGGTTGCGAGGATATAACTGCAATAAACAAAAACCGGTTCCACACTTCCTATCCATATTTTAGATAAATATGGTGTAAACAGGATGATTGCAGCAAAGAGAGGAAATACAATAAATACAATGAACGAGAATCCTTTTTCATATATATATCTTACAGCTGATTTATCAGTTTGTTGAAAATGAGACACAATTGGAATAGTTACCTGGTCCATTCCGGCAATAATCTGGCGTAACTGTGTGATTACACGACTTGCCATTTCATAAAAACCCAATGTGGTTAATCCGCTGAACCTGCTTAAAAGAATCTTGGTAACCGGATCAGTAAGCATCTGGCAAACAGAAATCACCTGCATCTTATATCCATAGTTGAATAATTCTCCGAATACCTCACGATCCCATTTCAATCTTACAATTCCAAATCCGACGACAGACCTCTTCAGATAGATATAAGAAATAATGAATACCATTATCGTCTGAATAGCCTGGGCGATAGCAAGTCCTGTTAGTCCTGATACCGGAATCAGGAAAATAGCAAGCAAGAGGTACAACACTGACGCAAATGCATACGCAAAATTTCTTATATAATTTTTCTGCAAACCTTCCAGTCCGGAGGTAAGTACGCTGCCTGTAGTATAAAAAAAGAGACCTGCCAAGGATATAGGCAAGATGCGCATTGCAAGAGTTTCATATTCCGGACTTATAACCTTTCCAATAAATAGAAATGCACACAGATAAATTACAGCTCCCAGAAAAAGGGAAAAAAAAGAAATAGAAATTACTGATGTGTAGACCAATCTGTTAATCCTGTCCGCTTCTCCCTTTGCATTGTATTCAGCAACATATTTTACTAAAGCTGAATTAAATCCAAAATTTGAAAGGTTTGAGATTGAAGCTGTAGCAATAATGAGTGACCATACACCAAGCATCTCAACACCAAGTTTTATGACAAGAACTCTGTAAACAAAGAAATATACCACTCCTGTTATTATAACCTGTACAACAGAAGAGGTTACATTAAGTGCAATTCTGTTCCTTGAGTTAGGAGGCATTGAGATAAAAATTGACTAAGATTATTCTACAGATTCTCCCAGTACCACTCCAGTGCCTTTTCAAGTCCTTTTTTTACATCATGTGTCGGTAAATAACCGAGAAGTCTTTTTGCCTTATCAACAGAAGCCAGTGAATGAGGAATATCCCCTGCCCTTTCTGGTCCGTAGACCGGTACAATTTTGAGGATCTCAGGATCATATTTACCTGACATTTCACGGATCAGTTCAAAAAGCCTGTTAAGATCAGTTCTTTCTCCATGTGCAACATTGTAAATCTGGTTTATTGCTTCCCTGTCAGTAGCAAGTGCTGCAAGGTGATTTGCCTGAATAACATTATCTATATATGTAAAATCCCTTGAATAGCTGCCATCGCCATTTATTACCGGGGCCTCATGGTTCATAAGCTTTTTCACAAACAGAGGTATGACTGCCGCATATGCTCCGTGCGGATCCTGACGCCTCCCGAAAACATTAAAGTAACGTAAACCTATTACTTCAATATTGTATGTTGAAGCAAAATTCGAAGCAAATAACTCATCCACATATTTTGTTATCCCGTAGGGAGAGAGGGGTCTGCCTATCCTGTCTTCAATCTTTGGCAAGCCGGGATGATCACCGTAAGTAGAGGAACTGGCAGCATAAATAAAGCGCTTGACTCCTGCCTCTTTAGATGCAAACAGCATCTTCACAAATCCTCCGATATTGACATCGGTTGAAGTAACCGGATCTTTTATCGATCGGGGCACAGAACCCAGTGCCGCCTGATGAAATACTATATCAACTCCGGAAACGGCATCCTGACAATCACTGTAATTCCTGATATCGCCTTCGATCAGCCTGAAATCAGGATTATCGATATAATCCTTTATGTTTTCCCGTTTCCCGGTCGAAAAATTATCGAGACATACAACCTGGTTGCCACAGGACAAAAAAGAGTCTGTCAGGTTTGAACCTATAAAACCGGCACCACCGGTGACAAGGACTTTTTTATTTCTGATTACCCGTTCCATACCTAAAAGATAAACAAAATTGTTATAACAGTGATTATTGAATCAGGATTATTCAAACATCATTATGATTTCATTCAGAATGAATTCAGCTGTTCTGCCATCTCCGTAAAATGCCGGATAACCAAGTCCCGATCCATCATTTATAAACCTCATAAATCCTTCGCGAATCCTTACAGGATCAGCATCAACAAGTTCGGCAGTACCGTTCTGCACCAGTTCAACCCATTCAGTTTCGGCTCTCAGTACCAGGCATGGTTTTCTGAAAAAATGTGATTCCTTCTGTACTCCGCCCGAATCGGTAATTATCATCCGCGAATTCTTTTCCAGAAGTATCATTTCGAGATATGATGCAGGCGGTATTATCCGTATATATCTGTTGTTATTCAGATCATTGTAAAGTGATCCGAGTTTTGTTCTCAGCGAAGAAGTTGTACGGGGATGAAGAGGCATAACAAATGGTACCGATTTTTCAGCTGCCAGTGTTATCATGGTCTGCATCAGGGTCTGAAGACGGGACGTATCATCGGTATTTATCTCACGATGGATTGTAACAAGCACAAAATCACCGCTTCTGACAGGAATATTCTGAAGAAAGTCAGATTTCTTTCTTTCAGCAAGTCCGGCATAAAACAGGGCATTGTCATACATTATATCACCGGTAAGATATATTTTGGGATTATCAATCGTATATGGGGGTGAATTTTCAGGCCGGAATCCTTCCCTCATCAGGTTTTTAAAAGCTGCATTTGTAGGTGCAAAAAGCAGGGTTGACGAATGATCACTGATTATGCGGTTCAGCTCTTCGGGCATTGTCTTATTGAATGACCTGAGTCCGGCTTCAACGTGGATCACCGGAAAATGTAGTTTTGCAGCTGCCACAGCTCCTGCTAAAGTGGAATTGGTATCTCCGTAAAGTACTATGCAGTCGGGCTTTTCTTTCAACAGTATCTCCTCGATACCGCTTATCATCATAGCTGTCTGCTTACCATGAGTTGATGATCCGACACCGAGATTATAATGAGGCTTATGGATCTCAAGTTCCTCAAAGAAAACATCAGACATTTCTTTGTCATAATGTTGTCCCGTATGAACAATGATCTCGCTGATCCTGTCAGAATAACCGAGCTTTATTGCTCTGCTTAATGCCGAAGCCTTTATAAACTGCGGTCGGGCCCCGACAATATTAATAAGTTTGATATCAGACATTGCTTTCCCTGAATATGGGAAACAAATTTAGCTAAAATATCTTATCCGGCAATGACTTTTTACAGTCTGTCATTTAGCATAGTTAACTGCCCTTGTTTCACGGATG
>CAYQZL010000273.1:0-4180 GCA_964421975.1 uncultured Rikenellaceae bacterium | reverse complement strand
TCAAGCCGGTTATTTCCATTTATGACAAGAGAGTCAATCCGAAAGACAGGTTTGCCATACCAGATGATTCCGGCCTGTCTTCCATTAAGATATACTTCAGTGACACCTTTATTAACCTTTTCCAGTTCAAGCCACTTTCCGGTCCCATCCGAATTAAAGGTTGTGGTATAGTTTACTGTTCCTGCAAAACTGTTCAGATCAGGATCATCTGAGCTTCCAAATTCTTTCAGTCGTTCAAAGGTTCGCTCAAATACCTGTCCGTTAATATGTATGAATTCAGCCTTCCACGGACCCATTATTTCTAATGATACTGATTCATCCGGCCTGCCGGCAGGTTCAGGTTTATCCCCTTTCAATCCGGGATCAAATACCAGGAGTATCGATTGTAATGGTTGAAGTTCAATTGACAAATCATTCCTGTTCTTTTCATAAGGAAAGATCTTTCTGCTACCATCTTCCGGGTTCCATATCCAGGGCGTCTTGTTTCCTGTTGGAAATTCAGCATTGATTTTTATTGTTTCAGAGCGGTTTGAGTTGACAATAAACCAGATATCCCTCTCACCATCTGTATTTCTTATCTGGAACAAGTCTTTGCAGGGTTCATCAATCTCAAGGTCTTTATCAATTTTTAGTTTCCCAAGGATCCCCTCTGTCCATGAAAGAAGTTCTTCCTGATTTTCCGGTTCATCAACTCTGAAAACCCTGTCAGGGTATTCATCAGGAAGATCATCAAAGATATTTTTTACGGTATTATCGTTTGCCTCAGCATTCATGTAAGAAAGGGATCTTACGGGGACAGAACCGATGATTACTACCTTTCCACCGGATTCAACATATTCAGAAACTGCTTCAGCCGTCTGAGGCTCCATTGATCTGACGTTGCAGAGTATCAATGCCTGGTAAGACACAGGTCCATACTTCATCAGGCCTTTCTGCTTATTTGCATCTGTAATAATTTTCTCATCAATATAATCACATGAGCTTCCGCTCTGACTGAGAGGTTCCCACAACCTGTAGCAGTACCAGGGTTCTTTATGGAAAGGCACCCTGATTAGGCCACGTTCGCTCCAGATATCGCCTGTCGGTCCCACTATGGCAATGTTCTTCACAGGCTTTGAATTCTGGAAAATGTAAGAAAGCCGTGAATTATAATCTGTCCATTTCCTGAAATATGGCCACCAGGTGTTTTGTTCGCTGAAATAAGCCCCGTACCTTATCCATCCCGGAAATCCTGCTTCAACGGGAGAATAATTGTATCCATGAAGTATCGTATGATTTATCCCTGTAATAAAGTTCATGTCGTCGTGGCGTTTAATCTCTTCCAGTGAAGTCTTAAAAACACCCCTGGTATTTGTCATTGCCTCACAGCTGATAATCTTTCGTCCTGTAAGATGACCACCAGATGCAGCATAAAGGTTCCAGATCATATACCCGTGATCCTGGTTCCATATCCATTCATCGGTTTCCATATCAACGGAATAGATCCAGTTATTGCTTTCAGGCATATCGGGTATCATATTTCCTTCCATCATTCCCATAAGGAATGGTGTGCCATAAGCCTGATAACGGCAAAGCAGTCCGTTTTCTGTACAGAAATCCTGAAATGCCTGTGTGAAATTATCCAGGAACACTCTCACAAGCAGTTTATTATAATCATACCTGACCCTTTTGACCTGGTCAGCAAAGGCTTCTGTAAATTTATCTTTTTCATAACCCCGGTAAGATTCATAAAAGATAAAAGGGAACCAGGCTTTCAGATCATACCCGTATGTCTTCAGGAATATTTCCTCAAAACTATCTGTCCAGTTTGCACCAGCAAGTTCAATGCTGTCGCAGAACAATGCCCTGATAAGTTTATGCAGGGGAATACCTGTATCTTCGCTTATCTTTTTCAGTCTGTTGAGATAAGCAAGTGTTACATTTCTGCGGTAATGATCCATAACAGGTCCGGCTGCTCCCGGAGCTCCGTGCATAACATGTCTGTGACCTTTCTGCAGTATCCCGTATACAAGTTCATATGATCCGGCAGGAATAGTATAATCCAGGTTTCCATCAGAATCAATCAGCGGCAACAGATCCTTTACCAGAAACATTTCCCCGATCATTTCCGGGACCAGTCTGATGAAGAATAATTCATTGCTGAAAGCTTCCCCCTCTGCTGCCCTGCTTTGGGATTCAAGTGCTTTTTGAAGCAAAGTTCCGGATGTTTCTTTTATGCGGTCACCTCCATTGTATTTGATACTGTTTGTAATAACCCGTTGGACAGATTCATCCACATTGATGAATTCCCCACCGAAAGGCCATCCCGATCCAACTATCAGGTCGGTTATCATTCCTCTTTTCCCGGCCTCTTCAGAAGCCAGAGCCAGAAGCCTGTTCCATTCGGGGCTGAGCCAGGTCAGGGAAGGTATTCCCAGGCTGTCTGACCATTCAGGGAAAGCAATCGGATTTATTTCAACACCGCCAATTCCTGCTGAATGAAGAACTTCTATCTGACGTCTGATCTCATTTTCCGTGATCCTGTTACCGTTCCACCACCAGCGTACAAAAGGCCGGGCTTCAGCAGGTGGATCTTGAAAACCGGAGTAAAGACCGACAACATCATTTCTCTGACAGCTGTTCAATAATCCTGCCAGGGCTATTACAAACAATGTTAAGATTTTCCTCATGACCGGGTATTTGAAATTATTTCCGCAGATTTTTTATAAATATTTTTAACCGAATCCCTGAGCTTTTTAACCCTCTCCTTTGCTGATTCATAATCCGAAATCACCTGTTTGAGTCTTTCAGCAATGTCCTTTCCATTTACCTGCTCAATTTCAAACACCCAGTCGGAGAATCCCAGATCATAATACATCTGCCCTTTTATTGTGTCCTCAGGTTGCCGAAGGTAGAATGCAGGAGTACCGTTAACAAGTGATATAATCGGTGAGTGGCACTCAAAGCTCAGAACGGCAAATGCATGTGAATATACAGAAGCTGCTTCATCAGGAAGCCAGTATCCGCGCTTTGTAACAAAAGATTTGATATCATCAGGAAGTGGATTGATCAGTAACTCATCCATAATATCGATCTGATATGTCATTTCAGGGCATACAAGAACCCTGTTGCCTGTTTCACGGACCCAGGTAATAATAGCTTCCCGTAGTTTGGAGTGATCTTCCTCTTTTCTTGAATTGTTGAGTGTATCGATACTTTTTATCTGTTCTTCTGTATAACTTTCCGGACGAATCAGATAGTATGGAGTCCGCCTCAACCTTGGTACAACACAAATATATTTTTTATGCCCCAGTCCTTTCTCCTTCATGAAAATATCTGCCCTGTCATTGTTCCTCAAGGACATGAAAAAAGTTGCATCCGGGACGAACATCTGGTTTGCAGTTTGAATGCCATGTTTATTGAGCACATCCAGTGAGGCAGTTTCGCGGGTAAAGATAAAGGATGCCTTTTGAAGCAGGTTTTTCAGGTTTTCGTCGATATTTTGAATTGTCGTGCCAAATATTCCGAAAGGCTTCCCTGTTGCTCTCACCCATGCTTCAAGATTAGAATAACCGACAACAGAAGGACCGGATCCATGGATCATTATATCGGACCTGTCGAAAGCATCAGTAACTTCTGTGCTGCTGATCTTAAAATCGTCGTCAACATTTCCGTGGACAATTTTGACTGCAGGGAAATTTCTTTTAAGCCATGCTTCCACATCGCTGCCTGCACTCTTCTTCCAGAGTACAAGTTCCGATCCGGGCAGATAGGTCTGAAGTATATTAAGGAGGCCGGGAGTATGGGCTATATCTCCGATATTTATATCCTGCCAACCGGAGACTATCAGAATTGTACCGGCCTTTTTTTTGTTTTTACATGAAATACCACCTGTAATTGTGATTCCCAGAGCAGAGAAGAGCATTTTATTGATAAGTTCCCTTCTTTTCATCATAATATAATTTTGATTTTAATGGTATGATAGCCTGCCCCGCCTCAGGCGGGGGAACCACACATGATTGTATAATACATTTATACGTGTTTGTGCTTGTGTTCAATCATGTGGGTTTCATCAGTTAATTAATTTTCTTTTAAAATCAACCTTTCATGCAAAATGATAATTTCAAATTTATTATTCATATACTTAAAAACTAGAATTATCACATACTAATTTAAAAATTTTCCACAACGTGACCTGCTG
>CAYQZL010000272.1:0-4248 GCA_964421975.1 uncultured Rikenellaceae bacterium | reverse complement strand
CTACACGACGCTCTTCCGATCTTCTGTGTGGATTTTTCATCAGACACTCACTCGAAAAGCCCCTTCTGCCTGAGGTATCAGAATCGAACATACTTTTTCCCCTGATAGCTCTGTATCGAAGCAGAATGCTTACAGCCAGTCTGATACAAAGCGGCAATATAATTAATGTCCCGGATGTAAGAGAAAAATATCTGGCTGAATCGGAAAGGCTTATGGGTATAGCATCATCTGCATATCCTGAGAATGAGCTGGCAAAAGAATATCTGGGAGTATTTAAGCCATGGGGAGAGATTACCGGTTATAATTCCAAAGCTCCTGCATGGGCTAATTATCAAAGGATGATCCTCGAAAAACTTACCTTTCTCATTCACTGGTGGATCGATAAACGGCAGTTATCCGATGGCCAGTTCGGCGGAGGCTGGGGAGATGATGTGGAAATGTGGCGTAGCTGGATGCCTGTGTTGTTTGCCTTCGATGACGAAAAGGCAAAAAAAAGCAAGGAGAAATTATTTGAAGGTTTATATGGTTTATCCCGGATGCAGAAAGGATATACAACGATTATGAATGATGTGGAGCACACTTCGGAAGAATATTCCGATCCACTTTTCTGTATGCTGAACATTCAGGCTGAGAATCCTGTCTGGGAACAACGTGCACTTAAGGTTCTCGATTACATTGAGAATATTTGGACCGGTATAAATGAACGGGGGCATCTTCAGTTTAAATCAACATGGTTCAATGTTGAAAAGGTCCATACTGATATTAACCGGGCATGTGATACTCCTTATCATACACGGCTTGTCCAGCCGCTTATGTTATTGTGGTTACGCACAGGCAATCAGCGAATTGCTGATTTTGTTATACCATGGCTCAAAACCTGGGTTGAAGCAACTTTTACGGAAGAGAATGGTAAACCGGGAGGAATAATTCCGGCAGCAATTCACTGGCCTGACGGGAAGCCTGCCGGACTTGGAAAATACTGGTGGCAACCTGAAAATCATACCGAACCAACACTATATTATTTCCCCACTCAGCAAACAATGATGTATGAGTGCTTTCTGCAGGCATATCATTTAACCCGGGATGAATATTTTCTGAAGCCGATCCGGTTTATTTCCGGAATGAGATTGAAGGGAAACGGCGACGGTGATCCGGAAGATTATACAACCGGGAGCCTTGAATGGAGCATCTCTGTCCTTAAGAGAATCATTCCGGGGATCCTCGTGAAATACAGATTAATAACCGATGATACTTCTTATGACAAAATTATCAGAGATGATGCAAGGGACTATGAAAATTTCATTTTTACAGGGGATGTGAACCGCTTAACATCTGAAATTGATGAACAACGCAAATCTTTATCACTCCCTGAAAAATATTATACAACAGAAGTTCGCTGGACAGACCGTCTTTTTGCATCAGTGAGATATTTCAACTTTATCCTGGATAAACAGCTCCCGGGGTTTAATGCCGGTTTCCTGTTCTCCTGTCTGACCGGGAGTGTCGGTAATTACCAGGTTTTGCCTGTATTTGGGGTAAAGTGGATTACATATCCGGATGATATCGCTATACTTACAACAATCAATTCAACTTCCGGGTTTATTGCAGAGCTGTTTCATTTCGGAAATAAGCCCAGACAAATGAAAGTGAGCTTTTTAAATCTTAAAGATGGTAGTTATAAATGGAGACTGTCGGGAAGAGAAAAAGGTATTGTTGAAATTAATCAGAAAAACAGGGAGATAGAATTCTCCTTACCTGCGCAGAAACTTTGTAAATTAACGGTTGAAAATATAGCTGTAAAATGAAAAAGAAAGTAAAGATTTATATTTCAATTATAACTATTCTGATTCTTCATAGCGTTACGGCAAATAAAATACTTATAGCTCAGGAAGATAAGCTTTATACAGGCTGGGCTGTGGCCGATATAACACCTGAGAAACCTGTTGCACTTGTCGGCCAGTTACACAAAAGGATATCAGAAGCTGTACAGGATCCTTTGAGTGCTACGGTTCTGGCAATCGAAACTATAGGCAGGGATGGAAGAAAAGAGCAGGCTATTATGATATCTTGTGATGTTTTATTCATAAGAGGCCAGACACAAAGGAAAATTCAGAGCGAAATATCCAGACATCTGTCTGATTTCGATCCGTCAAAATTGTTCCTAAATGCAACTCATTCACACACCTCCCCGGGTTTTGTTGATAATGAATATTTCGGCTTATATGATATAAGTAAAGACACGGGCGTAATGAAACCTTCAGAATATGAAGCTTTCTTTATAAGCCGGATAAAAGATGCGGTTATAAAAGCCTGGAAGGAAAGAAAGCCGGGAGGCTTCAGCTGGGGTCTTGGCAATGCTGTTCTGGGACATAACAGGAGGACTGTTAAGTTCAACGGGACAGCAAAAATGTACGGAGTGGGTGACAAGGACTTTTCTCATTACGAAGGTACGGATGATAATAAAGTGGGAATGCTATTCTTCTGGGATACGAACAGGAAACTTACAGGTATTGTCATCAACACAGTGGCAACAGCCCAGGTAACCGACGGAACAAATTTCATTTCTGCCGATTTTTATCACGAAGCCCGTCAGGCCATTAAAGAAAAATATGGGAGAGATACGTATGTTTTTTTCCAGGTTGGAACAGCAGGAGATATTACACCGGCAAACCATGAATATATATACAGAAGGGCTGAAAACATTATGCTTAGAAGAAAAGGAATTACAGCACGGCAGGAGCTTGCTGAAAGATTATTCAGGGCAGTTGATGAGGTTATTCCATACGTAAAGGAAGATATCTCATTTAATCCGCTTTTCAAACATACAGTTGCAAAAGTTGTACTTCCTGTTAAAGATCCTCCTTCTCCCCCATTCTATCTTACCGACGATGTCAATCCTGCTGAAATTCATGTCCTGCGATTTGGTGATATCGCTATCGCAACAAATCCTTTTGAACTCTTCCTCGACTATGGATTGCTGATTAAAGCACGGAGTAAGGCGATTCTGACCTTTCTTGTGCAGCTCTCCTGCCACCACAGCGGATATCTTCCTTCAGAACAGGCTGCAAAAGGCGGAGGTTACAGTGCTGATAACTATCTTGTCGGACCGAAAGGCGGATACAAGCTTGTTGATGAGACAGTTAAGCTAATAAATGAATTATGGAGCGAATAAATATTTTTATGATCTTTACTGCTCCTCACGTGACATAATTATACATTTTTCAAAAATAATTGATATAGCTCATTTTATATGACAACCCGAAGAACCTTTCTCAAACAAGCGGCTGCTGCAGGTATGGTAAGCGCTATCCCCGATTTCCTTATACCACAGCAGGGAACATCAGAAAAACTCATCTGGGCATATCTGATCCATCTGAGCTACAACATGTGGGAAGATAATATCCCTCCAAAATACAGAGATGAAAATTATAATTGTACAAGCTGCCAGGAAGCCAGGGAATGGGCCCACGGGCTCAGACCAGACCTGACATTCGATGACGATGTATGGGATACCCTTCTGAAGGATATGGCAGTGGCCGGAATAAATATGGTAGTCATCGACCTTGGTGACGGAATTGAATACGAAAGTCATCCTGAAATAGCTGTAAAAAATGCATGGAAACCGGAAAGGATAAGAACCGAGCTTGCAAGAATGCGTAAACTCGGAATAGAACCAATACCCAAACTTAATTTTGCAACAACTCACGATATTTGGCTCAAAGACTATAGCCGGATGGTTTCAACGGATATCTATTATACGGTCTGCCGGGATCTGATTGAGGAGGTTTCACTCCTTTTTGACAAACCCCGCTTTTTTCATCTTGGTATGGATGAAGAGCTTGCCTCCTATCAGACAAGGCAGGATTATGCCGTAGTCCGTCAGAATGATCTCTGGTGGGGAGACCTGTACTTTCTTATCGGAGAGGTAGAGAAGAATGGCATCAGGCCATGGGTATGGTCTGATTATGCATGGCATAAACCTGATGTGTTCTTCAGGAAAATGCCGAAATCGGTTCTTCAGAGTAACTGGTATTACGGTTCCGAATTCGATCTGAATAAACTTAAGGATCCAAACAAGGCTGAAGTAAAGCTTTACAATGATCTTGAAAAATATGGTTATGATCAGATACCGACGGGGAGCAATCATTCAGTCGGAACCAATTTCGAAGCAACCGTCGAATACTGTAAAAAAAATATCGATCCTTCAAGATTATACGGGTTTATGACAGCTCCATGGAGGCCGACCCT
>CAYQZL010000271.1:0-4253 GCA_964421975.1 uncultured Rikenellaceae bacterium | reverse complement strand
TGAGGAACCTTTTATCTTTGATGATAGAATTAAGCGATAAATTTTCTATATATGCATAATACCTGTGGGAAAAAATATTTAACCACAAAGGCGCCTAAAGGATTACACAAAGGATCACAAAGTAAAAGAATAATAAAAGTCAGACTAGTAAATTTTCAAAATACGCAAATATAACTATATGATTAAAAATGAATTATCACGCAGGAAATTCATAGGTAAAGCTGCTGCCGGGATGGCAGGCGCTGCAGTCACGATTAAGACTGCTCATAGCGCTGTTTCCTATAACCGGATCATTGGCGCCAATGACCGTGTAAATATCGGATTCCTTGGTTGTGGTGCCAGAAGTTCAGGTCACCGGAGAATGGTAAAAATGTCGGAAAAAGACAAGAACCTGGGTGTCGTTGCGGTTTGCGATATCTGGAAAAATAACCGGGAAAAAGCAACCGCAAACTGTAAGAAACTCTTCGGAAATGATGTAAAACAGTTCAAATACTCCGAGGAACTTCTTAGAATGCCCGAATTGGATGCTGTTATGATAGCTACAGGTGATTTTCAGCACGCGAAGCTCCTTGCCGAAGTTGTAAAAGCCGGGAAGGATTGTTACTGTGAAAAGCCGCTTGCAACAGATGTTGCGGATGCAAAACTGGCCAGGGAGGCTGTTCTCTCTTCCAGGCAGGTTGCACAGATGGGCTCACAGTGGCTCAGCGATCCGATGCAGATAAAGGTGAGGGATATCATCCGCTCAGGAAAACTGGGACAGGTAACAAAGATCGAACAGGTATGGAACGACAATAACCATCGCTGGCACGATCCCGATGATCCTGATGTAAAGGCAATACGAGAAGAAGATACCGACTGGGAAAGATGGCTTCTGGGTAAACCCTATGAGCCGTTTGATCCATGGAAGTATTTTGAATTCAGGATATTCCGTGAATATTCAGGCGGCATCACCTCTCAGTGGATGAGTCATGCAAGCGGACTGGTTCATTTCTATATGGACACTGCAATACCGGATACAATGGTTGCAAACGGCGGCATTTTCGGCTGGCCGGATATCAGACAGAATCCCGATACCTTCCAGGCACTGGCCACTTATAACGATAAAAAGATACTGCATTCTTATGCGTCGAGCTACGCGAACAAGTTCGGCGATTACACATGTATAAGAGGGAAGGAGGGAACTCTGTTCGCACATGGTGGAGAAGGAAGCGCCCGGTGGTTCTTTATACGTGAAGATCAGGATCTTCCCGGAGGTTTTGATTTTTATGCAGGATTGAATGAAGCCGTAAAATCCGGAAAAGCTGAGATAGTGACAACTGAAGAATATAATATGAAACTGGGACCGGTCAGTTTAAGTGATGACAGCAAATATCATCTTGATAACTGGATTGACTGTATCCGTTCAAGAAATTTAAGTCCTAATGGTAACATACATACAGGTTACTGGAATGCAATAGCCAGTGTTATGGCCACAAATGCATACCGGCAGGGGAAAAAGCTATACTGGGATAATACAAGGGAAGAAATTGTTGATCATCCGGTGATCCGCTGATCAGGATTTATAATCTGTATTGCGGGATCTTCATCAGTTCTCCATCCTTTAATGCGGAATTGTGTGCTACAATTCCGGCAACCGTCATATTCAGAGCCAAAGCGATATCAACCAACGGCTTACGGTCCTGTAATATTGACATTACGAATTCATTCATCAGATTACCATGAGACCCACCGTGTCCGCCTGCCGGAACACCCGGAGGAAGAGGTGGTCGCTTCAGATCCGGCAGAATTTTTTCGAGACCTTCATATTTCCCGTTGAAGGAGCCTCTCTGGCCACGTATTCTTCCACGTTCACCCTCGTCACCCGGGGTATCCCAGGTCACGCTCATTCTTGATACACCATTTTCACCGGTCCTGAACTGTGCGATTTCCGTTCCGAACGGATTCCGGTAAGCATTGTTTTCCGGCCTGAGGTGGTCAATAATACTCGGAACACCAATGCAGGATACTTCCGTGAATGTTCCTCCTGTGACACCGATATAATAGGCATTAGAATGTGTCGGATACCACTGCGGCGGTAATCCTATCCGCCAGCCTTTGAATGAATCTATCGGTTGTTCCATATAATGATAATATTCACCTTCCGAATAGACCAGTTTACCAAACCCTCCGGCTTTATAGATCTGTTGCATGGCATAGTTGTCTTCTCTGAAACAGGAGGTCTCAAACATCATATATTTCAATCCGCTCTTCTTGACTTCTTCAAATAACCTGTCAGCCTCTTCGAGTGATCCGAAAACAGCAGGAACGGCACATGCAACATGCTTGCCGTGCCGCAGGGCGTCTATGACATGTCTGGCATGAGAAGGTGCATCGGTTGCAACAAAGACTGCTTCAATATTTCCATCCTTCACAAGCTCTTCCAGGGAGGGATATGATTTGGAACAGTTACAAACTTTGGCAAGGGCAGCACACCTGTCAGGGAACAGATCGCTGACTGCAACTATTTCCACATTCGGATGATTCTGGAATCCGAAATCGGCTCCGAATCTGCATACGCCATAACCAACAATCCCGACACGTATCTTCCGGTCAGAAACAGGAACCCAACCTTCCGATCTTCCTGTATCAGGTGCTCTTTCAAAACCCGCGATCGAAGCTTCCTGTGAAGATGCCTGAATTGCTTTCCTGCTGGTGGAGCAACCATACTGGTAAAATCCAAGTACAGCGGCACCAATGCCTGCCTTGATAAGGAATGAACGTCTTGAAATAGAATTATTTCTGTCCGGGTTGACAGGATTTCCATCATCATTATTTTCTCTGTTCATTGGTATTTTTATTTAAAATTTATGATTCAATTATTGCGTTTGCTCCGAAAATTTATTCTGATTCTGAATTATCAGGATGGATCATTTTTATTATTGTGAACTTCAGTGTTTTCCCCTCGGAGGCCAGGGGTAAAAAACGCTGAAATTCAGAATAAGTGACTTTTATGAGTAAGCCTGTTATTTCATTACTGAACGACTTTTATCATCGATTCACTCCACTTTCGTAAATCCCAGTTCCCGTTGCGGATATCTGCCGATATCATAAAAAGACCGGCCGGCAAATTTTCCGGGATCCTGATCTTAAAGATCTGTTCCCCTTCAGTTCGCGGTTGAATCTCCAGTGAGGCTGAAGCCGGCTCCGGATCAAATCCTTCCGGAACATCAGGTTTTATAGAGAATGTGTTAACAACATCAGAGTGGTTGAATATTTTTACCGAGAATTCTGCAGTTGATCCGGCAGAAGTTTCCTGAGTATACGGATAAATGCGTACCCATTGTTCATCAATTCCATAGTTGATATTATCCCATGGCAGTAAATCTCTTAAAAGTGAAATCCTTTCTTGCAGAACATTTGTCATGTTATCAAGTTGTTGCTTTGAAAATGAGAACAGAGGTTCAACATGCTGGTTGGAAAGAAGAACATATCCGGGTAGGTTCTTAAGAATTTCCAGGCAATAAAAATATCCACTACTCTGATGTAACATATTACGATTCAGCAGACAATAATCATCAATTCCGGAAGGTGTGAATGAATCTCCGATAAAGAAGACAGCTTCTCCATTGCTTTTTTCGAATAAGAGAGCATCATGATAAAGTGTCTGGCCGGGAAAAAAACGGAAGGTAAGGGTGAAATCCTTCCATGTTATTCTCTCACCGTCCTGCATAATATTCAGATCCTTTATCGATTCTGTGGTAAGACATGGCAGATCATAGGCTCCGGGATTTCCAAGAATATCCTCCAGTTCCTCTGTGACATAAACAGGGCAATCGAATTCCTTCAAAACTTCATTTATATTGTTCGTATGATCGTCGTGATAATGAGTAATGAAAATACCATCAAGATTCTTAAGTCTCCCAGATTTTCTTAAATCCACAAGTTTCTTAACAGTGCCGGCAACTCCGCAATCTATCAGAAATGCTGAACTGTCATCAGCAAAAACCAGATTGGAATTGTTAATATGTACGTACCATGCTGGTGGATTTTTTTCAGTAGCTGCAAAAGGCATATGGTCAACATGTGAGTCGGGCTCCAGAACATGCTTAACCAGTAACTCCATTCGTTCCGGGAAATACCAGCGATATGCACTGATCGACAGATAGTTCTGATAAACATTCCGGATCTTCCGGATCAGTTCCTGAATCGAAACATCTGGGTTGGTTATAATTGGTCCTCTTGCAGGAATGATAATGTCGGGCTTCTCATCCGCA
>CAYQZL010000270.1:0-4267 GCA_964421975.1 uncultured Rikenellaceae bacterium | reverse complement strand
TGACTGGAGTTCAGACGTGTGCTCTTCCGATCTAGAAGAGTTTTATTTGCATGAATGCCGTCGGGGGACCAGATAAGCACACCTTCAGTGGCAGCCTCAGCCAGAGTTCTGTAGAGTTCCTTAGACCGGATGAGATCATCCTCAGTTCTCTTCCGTTTCTGCTCTATCCTGTGGCTCTGCCTTGTGATCGCTGAAAGAAGCACAATAATAACTACCGCAATGATTCCTGATATAATAAGTGCACGGGTCTCAATTCTTCTTATTTCTGATCTCACATCCTCTATATATATGCCGGTGCCTATGATCCATTCCCATGGTTTGAACAGTCTTACATATGATAATTTTGTTTCAACACGTGTTGAGTCGTCATTCCATTGCCACATATAATCGACATAGCTCTTTCCTGAGGCTGAAACGGCTTTTACAAACTCGACAAATACAAGCTTTCCGTTAGGATCACGAAAATCAGAAAGGTCTTTGCCGTTAAGATCTCTCCGGTACGGATGTTCAATCATTACCGGCTGCATATCAGTTATCCAGAAATAATCCTTAAGATCAGACCCGTACCTGATATGCCCGATAGCTGACCTGGCAAGCTCCTGTGCCTCTTTCTGTGTTATCCTGCCATCTGATTCCATATTATGAAAATGGACCAGAAGGGAATAGACAGATGAGGAGATTTCCTCAAGCATCGTCCTTTTTCTCTCCATCATAACCCTTTCAAATCCGGGAATCAGGTATAAAAAGATAAGACCGGCAAAAAAAACAAATGCGATAAAGGCAGGAAGATCTATCTTAAGCCAGATAATTTTGTTCTTTATCACTCTTTTTAGCCAACCCATATATTTACTCAGTCAGATTGTATAAAATTGATTACTGACAGTTTTTTCTGGTCAGAATCAAATATTGTAAATCCTGTTCTTCCTTTTTCCCCTGATAATGGCGGAAGGGCAATAATTATCTTCTCCTTTCCCAGACAGAATGAATCATTAGGGAGATTCTGGAATGCCCTGAACAGAGAACCTGATCCTTTGTAGGCAAATCCGGTAAAGTGATTATGCGTATGCCCTGAAAATGAATAAAGCACTTTATTGGTATCCATGAATTCCCAGTGGCCTGTAAGATGCCTTCCCCTCTCTGCATATCGTGTTGTCGATCCGGTAAGATCCGGAAAGAAGTAGTGTGAAAAAAGGCAGTTGATCCCGGGTGCATCAGTAATAATGAACTCCGGAAGCGAGCCAAGAAAGTCTATTTCATCCTTACGCATATCGGTTTCTGCATCACCTTCATAACACCATACCTTTCCTGCTGCCTTCAGCTTCCTCTCAGACGGATCCATCATAAACCAACTTTCAGGAAATTGAAAACCGTCTGTCCACGAAGGGATCCTGCCTGCAGAAAACAGATCATGGTTCCCTGCAACGATCCACCTGAAATTTTCCCTAATCAGCTTAATGCATCCTGAAGCACTGCGTGTATAGTCGTACCTGTAAAATCGTCTGTCGAATCCTGTAATATCGCCAAGGCATACCAGTTCATCACATCTGTTAATTAATGCCATGTCCAGAGCTCTCTGAAGCATCTCCACATTCTCATGGATATCCGTAAATATTCCGATTCTCATTAATAATAAGCTATGCTGAGATAAATTTCACTTAATATCTTCAAATTCGACCTCCCTGTAGGTAATTCCCTGGTAAGGTGAACTCTGACCGGCTTCATACAGGCAGCCTATATTCCCTGTTCCCAGCAGTACAATATCCGAATAAGCGGAGGGACCGGGGAATAAAACCTTTGATCTCCATGTTTTACCTTCATCCCTGCTTGATCTGAGAGTCATATTCCTTCTTACATTCTCATCTGCAGGATTGAGGAACAGAAGTAAATTAAAATCAGGTTCAATGCTGATCATACTGCCCTGGCAAATGGGTTCAATCAGTACAGGATCGGAATATATATCGCTCCATGTTATCCCGCCATCACTGCTCAGTGATACTTTTCTTGACTTCTGGGTACGGTCGTAATTCCTCATGTTCAGCATCAGTCTCCCATTTCTTAGCTCAGCCACAGAACATTCGTTTACCTGGTCCTGAGGAGTTGTACCCCCAAGCTTCCATGTCTTTCCATGATCGTCGGAATATATTATATGAGAGAAATACTTATTTGTTCCCGATTCAATATGATCACAGGGAATAACAAGGCGGTCTTTATATTTGCCATTCGTTATCTGGATACCGTGACATGGTCCTGTAGCATACCAAGTCCAGTTGCCTTGCTTGGTAGTTCCGGTTATTTCCCGGGCTCCCGACCAGGTTTTTCCATCATCAGAGGACATAAGGACAAAAACCCTTCTTGTATCCCTGCTTGTTCCCTTAATGATATCCGGTTCATGATCTTCTCCAAGGTTCCATGTCGACAAAAGATATATATTACCGGTCAGTCTGTCGACCACCGGGGCAGGATTGCCACAGACATTATCCCCATCGTCCCAGATGACACTCAGCTCACTCCATGTCTTGCCGTTATCTTCAGATCTTTTAAACACAAGGTCGATATCGCCTGTATCGGAGGAGCTGTTCTTTCTGCCTTCGGCAAAAGCCAGCAATGTTCCCCTGGTGGTTCTGATCAATGCAGGGATCCTGAATGTATTATATCCGTTGGTACCGCTTTCGAACAGGTAGTTTAACCCTGAATCTTTAAGATGCTTACCATTCTTCTTCCAGCTTCCTTCCCGAGCCTGGAACATTACTGATTCTCCATTATTCACAAATACATGCTTAGTCATATTATTTGCAAGGTTCCTGCAGCTGCAGGCAAAGATACCAAGGATAACGATATTCAGAAGAACAGAGGATTTTGATGCCATTAATATGTTTATTTCATTATTATTAAATATCATGTTACCAAGTATTACCCGCAGGTAAATCATCGAGCTTGAATTTAAATCTTTTTATTGAATTATAGTGGATCCATTAACTTATTAAATACCTGCAAAGTTTATTGGTTCACTTAGGACCTTCCTGTGTTGTCCAGCTTTTGAAACGGAGAGTGCCTAGAATCAGAAGCCAATTACAGCGTCCTTCAATCTGATATTAAAAATACCAATAACGGGTATTTTTTAATAATAGATTATCTGATGTAAATATCAGTCAAAATATCCGGATTAGGAATATTTAGTTTTTATGCCAGTTTATTTATGTTTTGATTAATTTTAGCAGCCCTTCTGCCAATAAAAACACAAGAAGAGATAAAGACCATATCAGCAAAGCTTTTAATAATATAATATATGAAACGCTTTTTGTCAATTTCCAGTTTATTCATCCTTTCCTTAAGTTTATCTGCACAGAACAAAATTGATTCCGGGATTTCTGAGTCGGAGATTGTTTTAAATACATCAACGGGACAGATCCATGGTACATTGTTGATCCCCGGCAAGGCAAAAAAAATTCCGCTGGTCATCATTATTGCCGGGTCAGGACCGACTGACAGGAACGGCAATTCACCTCTGGGTGTTCAGTCGGATACCTATAAGATGCTGGCACATGAAATGGCAAAAAACAATATTGCTTCACTGAGATTTGACAAAAGGGGGATTGGCAAAAGTCAGCCGGCAATGAAAAGCGAAAGTGAATTATTATTTGAGACTTATATAAACGATGTGAACGGGTGGGTTTCCTTAATGAAGTCAGATAAGAGATTTTCCTCAATTATAGTACTGGGGCATAGTGAAGGATCGCTTATCGGAATGGTGGCTGCCCGGCAATCCGGAACTGACGGATACATTTCCGTTTCCGGGATCGGAAAACCGGCTGATATACTTTTAAAGGAGCAACTGGAAAAACAATTACCTCAACAATTAATGGATGAATCAAACAAAATACTCGACAGCCTGAAAAACGGGAAAAAAGTCACAAAAGTAAATCCTGCACTAATTGCATTATACCGCCCGAGTGTTCAGCCATATATGATATCATGGCTGAAGTATGATCCCGCCAGGGAAATAAGTAAACTGAAAATGCCCGTTTTAATTATTCAGGGAACAACCGATATTCAGGTAACGGTCAATGATGCCGGATTGCTTTCTGCTGCCTTACCGGATGCAAAACTACTGATCATTGAGAATATGAATCATGTACTTAAGGAATCTGATTCCGATGTTCATAAGAATATGGAAACATACAAAAATCCAAACTTACCGCTAAAAACAGGATTGACTGAAAGATCGGAAGAGCACACGTCTGAACTCCAGTCACCGCTCATTATCTCG
>CAYQZL010000269.1:0-4277 GCA_964421975.1 uncultured Rikenellaceae bacterium | reverse complement strand
GAGATGGAATCTCGTGACTGGAGTTCAGACGTGTGCTCTTCCGATCTCTTTGACTATATGCCGGGTATCTATTCCTTCACTTTTAAGGACTCCTACAGTCTGATTACCAAACATGTCATTGCCGATTTTTGTTATGAATGTGACTTTCCCTCCAAGTCTTGCAGCCGCAACTGCCTGATTGGCCCCTTTTCCACCCGGGTTCATGAAGAATGTACCCCCGAGAACTGTTTCTCCCGGAGCAGGGAGGTTATCAGTTTTAATAACCATATCGGTATTGGAACTTCCGATGACAAGAATACGGTTCATAGGCTGAATGATTTTTAATTTAGTAATGATATTTGTAGTCTAAGTTAGTCAAAACAACTTAATTGATAAGATTACATTCAAAATAATTCTAAAAAAAGTTAACAAACTCCGGACTATTTGATGCAATTATATATATTTAGAAGTTTTTGAGGATGGATGAATACCATAAAAAACATGTTGTAAAGGCATGATATGAGAATGGTAATAAATCTTACAAAACGCTTAATTCCAGTGGTTCATAAATCAATTATTCACAGATATGAAAAACAATCTTCACAAGTACATACTTATATTATCAGCACTTCTTTTTGCAGGTTCTTTAATAAGCGGTTTGAATAAAAATGTAACACTTACGGGTATTTTACTCATTGCAGCCTTTATAGGTCTGGCAACCGGTGTCAGGGGTTACCAGAAACTGAAGGGATTTTCCTATACTCTCTGGATATTTACCGCTGTTACCGCTTCGATGTTCTACCCCCAGTATTTCATTTCGATCGGGGATTTTCAGTTTAAAAGTCTGATAGTCCCTTTATTGCAAATTATAATGTTCGGAATGGGATCACAAATGAGCTTTGCCGATTTTGCAGGGGTTATTAAAATGCCAAAGGGTGTTCTGGTCGGTGTGGTCTCTCATTATATCATAATGCCCCTTGTGGGCTTCTCTATAGCAAAGATATTTTCATTCCCTCCTGAAATAGCAGCAGGAATAATACTTATCGGAACGGTCCCGAGCGGTCTTGCCTCAAATGTAATGTCATTTCTGGCAAAGGCTAATCTTGCACTTGCCGTAACCGTTGGTGCCATTTCAACTATGCTGGCTCCGTTTGTCACTCCGACACTCATGAAATGGCTTGGAGGCCAGTTCATTGAAGTCAGCTTCTGGAGTATGATGCTTGATATTCTGAATATGATAATACTTCCTATTGTAGCCGGTTTTATCTTTAATCTTTTTGTGAAAAAAGGAACTGATATGAAATCAAAGGCCATTCAGCTGATATCCTATACAGTAGTTATTATGCTCACAACCCTTGTATACATAAAGGTTAAAGATTTCGGCTTTTCCGAACTGCTGGTTCAGTTTGCCAAATCGATGGGATGGTTTTTCTTCCTGCCGATGATTGGTGCAACAATTTTTGCCAGATATACCAGAGGTGATAATAAAATTCTGGAAAAAGTACTTTCGATGGTATCTATGGTGGGAATTGCAGCCATTGTGACAGTAATTACAGCTTCAGGTCGTGATAACCTCCTTACCGTCGGCGGATTACTTATTATTACCAGTCTGCTGCATAATCTTACAGGATATACTTTAGGTTACGGACTTTCATGGCTTGTCGGAATGCCTGAAAGGGACAGACGGACTATAGCCTTTGAGGTGGGTATGCAAAACGGAGGTCTTGCATCAGGTCTGGCCATACAAATGGGTAAAGCTGCGACTGTCGGTCTGGCCCCTGCTATCTTCGGGCCTCTGATGAATATCACCGGATCTGTCCTGGCTAACTGGTGGAGAGGAAAACCGGTTAAGGGAGAAGAGGATAAGGAATTAGTACCAAAAAAATAAGAGGTAATAAGAAATAAGTAAGAAGTAAGTTTTTTTCTTCCTGCTTTCTACTTTCTACTTCTTACTTCTTTCTCCGATCTTCCGAAATCGGACTATCATTCAACTCTTTCTATGATTTCCATGCACATTCGCCCGTTGTGATAGGGGCAGATCCAGTTTCCGGCTTTGTCTCCGCCACCGATTCCACCGGGTGTAACTGAAGTGAACCAGCTGCCATTTTCTTTATCGACCATATACATGTCAATAAAGTACCATGCATGTATTGCCTTGTTAAGGTAATCCTCATTTCCCGTGAGTTCATATGCATTTGTATAGCCCACAACTGATTCTGCCTGTTCCCACCAGCTCCTTGTAAGCCTTAAGTGTCCTGTTGCTCTGTCTTTTTCGGTAAGCATTCCGCCGTCAGCAAGAAGTCCTTCCGATGCCGCATCAGCGATCTTAACACTTACATCTTTTACTTTTTGAAGGAGTACAGGATCTTTTAGCAGCAATGCAGCTTCATAAAGCAGCCATGAGGACTCAATGTCGTGACCATAGGAATCAATCTGTGATGTGCCGTTCCACTGTCTGTCGAGAAAGCAGATAAGATGGTAAGTGTTTTTGTCAATAATGTGATCGAGGAAGATGTTTACCATATTCTCAAGCCTTTCAGCCATCTTTTTTGATGGCCAGACACGGTAAAGATTTGCATATGCTTCCATTATATGAAGAGAGGTGTTCATAGTTTTCTCATCAGCCGGTGTCCGTTCTCCTATTAGTCTGTCGCGGGAACGCTGCCAGTCGCGGCTGAACACTTCATAATATCCGTTATACTCCTTGTCAAGGACATTCTTTTCAAAAAGCTTAAAAATGCTCTTTGCTGCTTTCAGAGCCTCCTTATTCCCGGTAGCCCTTGCATATTCTGATAATCCGTAAATGAAAAATGCCTGGGTATAGGTATGTTTCCTGGTATCCTGAGGTTCGCCTTTGGCATTAAGCATCATATATGCGCCTCCATATTCCCTGTCTATGAAATGCGCCAGGATATAATCTTTTGCCCTGGTTGCAAGCTTCAGATATTCAGGATTCCCGGTAACCCTGTAAGCTGCTGAATATGTCCATAAGATCCTTGCATTTAATATTCCTCCTTTGGCAGCATCGGTAATGACCTGGTTATTCCTGTCAATCCGTCCGTAAAAACCTCCGTTTACCTCATCAGGCATTTTTTCTGACCAATAGGAGAGGATATTGTTATGCAGGTTATCAGTGACCTTTTCTTTCAGCAGCTTCAGTTTCTGCTCCGGTGATAAATCCATTGATATTTGGCAGATAACATTAGCAGCTAAAAGTGAAAATACAAACACAAGCAACGGGATTCTTTTCATTGTATGATAATTAGAGGATTAATATGAAGTTGAATTTAAAGAATTTAACCGCAAAGAGCACAAAGGATTACGCAAAGAACACAAAGGATTATGCAAAGAACACAAAAGATTACGCAAAGAACACAAAAGATTACGCAAAGAACGCAAATGATTAAACAAAAAACACCTGGAATTACGCAAAGAACGCAAAGTTAAAGAATTGCTATTTAACACTTTGCGTCCTTTGCGAAAATTCTCTGCGTCCTTTGCGGTTAATTAATATCTGCAGTATACCACTTATATACGTGATTTTTTCAGCTCCACAACCTGTCATGTGATCTTTTCTGGTCCCATTCGGGGGTAGGTTCAAACCAGCCTGATCCTTTGCCCAGGCGTTTCTTACATTCTTCCTCATTAAGTTCAATCCCCAGCCCCGGTGCATCCAGCGGTACATTTGCAAATCCATTTTCAAACATTGGTTTGGATCCGGTCATCTTAACAAGGTTATTGTAATATGGTGTATCCACGCTATGATGCTCGAGTGAAAGGAAATTCTGGGTTGCTGCAGCACAATGTACACTAGCCATAAGACAAACCGGTGATCCTGCCATATGCATTGCCATAGCCACATGGTTTTCTTCAGCATAATCTCCGATCCTTTTGGTTTCAAGCAAACCGCCTGAAGTCCCGATATCAGGATGAATAATATCAACAGCTCTTGCATCAATCAGGGGCTTGAAGCCATCTCTGAGGCAATAAATATCTTCACCGGTCAGTATTGGTGTCTCAAGAGCATCCGAAAGCACTTTGTTATTTACAACGTCAAACCAGGGAACCATATCCTCAAGCCAGGCAAGCCTGTATTTCTCCATAGCTCTTCCGAAACGAATGGAATTATTGACATCGAAATGTCCGAAGTGGTCGGCGCAAAGGGGTATTTCATAGCCAACACCATCCCTTACTTTCTCTACATATTCTGCAAGACCTGCGAGACCTTTATCGGTTATCTGCACCTGGGTGAAAGATCGGAAGAGCGTCGTGTAGGGAAAGAGTGTAGGATAGGGTGT
>CAYQZL010000268.1:0-4299 GCA_964421975.1 uncultured Rikenellaceae bacterium | reverse complement strand
GGAAAGAGGAGAAACCGACTTGATATATGGAGGTTTCAGTAAGAATGATTGAGGAGAAGTAACAGTAAAAGGTCCTGAATTCAGTACAACCTGACTCTCATGAACCATCAGCCCGGGAGGAACAATGACTTTAAGAGTGTCTCTGGTGTTAGTGATCAGATCTGCATAGCAATCACCTATGTTAATAACGTTCTTATCAGGGGAAGGATGAAAACGTCCGGAAATAGTTAAAGTATCCCCCCAAGTGGCCTCTTTTGGTAAAATCCCCTTTATAAGCGGCTGCGAGAGTTCAAATTGTACAGGTGCCGCAATTTCCAGGATATTATTTATTTTTATTCTGACTTCATTAGTTACAGACTCAAGGCTCCATGGAACAACAGCTTTCAGTGCATCATCGGTATATTTTATAAAATTACAGTTTTGATCACTTATTGAAACAGTAAAATTATTCTTAGCGGTCCTGAAATTATTTCCTGAAATAATTATCGTATCTCCCCATCCTGCAGTTTGAGGATTGATACTTTTAATTTCAGGTAAACTCAGGGTCAGGGTTCCGGGTACCATAAAATCCACTCCATTGATATTAATATTCACTTCATTAGAAGGAGTAATTATCAGCTCTGATACCCTGACAGTCAGAGTATCTTGCTTTTTTTCAATAATATTGCATGGCCGGCTGCCTATTGAAACAGAAAATTCATTGTAACCTGCTATTATGTTTTTCCCGGTTATTGTTATTATTTCACCCCAGAATGTATTTACAGGAAACATACCTGAAATGACAGGCATTTTTATAAAAAGGTCTTTTTTATCGTATAGTGAAATATTACCGGAAAGCTCAACCGATATCCTGCTTTTTGAATCAGAAAGTGCACTACGCACAATTGCAGAAATTGTAGTATCGGTTGATGCTATTACATGACATTCGGTCTGGTTAATGCGCACAATATTCTTAGAAGAAATATAGGAAAAGTTCTTTCCGTTAATTTTTAATGTGTCTCCCCATATCACTGTATCAGGTTCAAATCCGGAAATTAGTGGCGCCATACTGCCAAGACTAACGAATGACAGAGCTTTACCGTATACTATATGGTCTCCGGTTGCAGCAAAGGATCTGACTGTATATTCAACTCCCTCAACCAGAGTCGATCTTATCTCAGCACTATAAATACCCACAGCCGCCCTGTTCCCCTGAAAAGCTATCTTATCTCCGTTAATCTGGGGATCCAGTCCCGGACCCCATACAAATCCAAATTCATTTATCGTTTCGTTGCCAAGTGAATAAAGGTCAGCACTGAATGTTGCCCCCTCTTTTGTTATATTCCTTACAGGAAGTGTATTCAACCTCGGATATTCCCGTGGTACTGCCTTTTCTTCCTCACAATCACCAAGTATCAAACAAAGAAAAGAGAACAGCAGAATAACTGGTAAGTATTTTATTTTCATTTATATTCCCTGGGTTTTAGATGCAGCTGGCCGGTATCTGCTATCGTTGTAATTTATTAATGTTAAAGCGTAGAAAAGTTAATGAAAATATTCGAATTATTTGTATTTTTTTTATCTTTAGAATAAATATTTTTTCTGATGCGTCCTGAAAGAATAGTACTCATTGCTGTCTTTTTCACCCTGGTCCTCAATCCGGCTTTATGCCAGAAACTATTCAGGGAAGGCTATGTTATAAAACCAAATGGCGATATCCTTAACGGCCTTGTTGAAATTAAGAACGGTAAGAATATTCCCTCTGAATGTGTTTTTAAAAGGTTTGAGATCGCCGTTCAGGTTAACTATAAACCCGGCGAGATTAAAGAGTTCGGTTATCGTAATGGAAACAGGTACAAATCTGTCATTCTCGACGATAAAGAGACATTTGTTGAGGTTGTGGTTGACGGAGTCATAACACTTTATAAGAAAGGATCCAGATATCTGGTAGAAAAATCAGGTACAGGTATTACAGATGTTTCAGGTGGAAGAATAAGTTACTTTGATGGAAGCAATATTAAAGAATTCAATGGATTAAGCTCTTTTCTGAGATATATTACAGCAGACATACCATTATCCATCAGTGAAGAGGCAGATCCACGTAAAGATCTCATTCCTGCCATAAGCGAATACAATAAAAAATCCGGACAGGATTATATTGTTTATAAAAAGGAATATTCCGGAGAAATGATTTACGGAAAATCAATCAGGGCCGGTACAAAGCTTAATAGTTACGGTATTCTGGGAGGAGTAAATAATTATCTCCTGACTATCAAACCTTCAGGTAATTATTATACTCCAGATCCTGAACCGGAACTCACACCTGTTTTTGGATTATTCTATGAAAGAATACTGTCCCGGGTGAACACCAGAACATTGCTGAGAGCCGAAATGTTATTTATTAAACAAACATTCTATTCATACAGCGAATCAGAAGGTTTTGGAACGCAGATATACAGGGATGATGCCTTTTTTGATTTCACGGGAATAAGGATACCCTTACTGATAAGCCATTCATTATCTTCCGGTAATATAAAACCTTATATTAACGAAGGGATTGCCCTTACAGGATTTTTATCGAAAAAATATATTCACATAAGGGAAACGGAAATTTACAGTACAGAGATCACAACCAGAGAGGACAGTGATTTGAAATACTTGCCCGGAGAGCTTACATTATTACTCGGTACGGGGATTAAATTTAAGATCTCCGGCAGACTGGAAGCCGATATTCAGGGAAGAATTGAACTGGGTCATGGACTATTATATCCCGGGAAGGAAGCAGATAAACCGAAACAATATTCTGTCCAGCCTGCTTTCCTGGTAGGGATCAGTTTTTAAGAAGATCCGTTTTATCTTAAAATAATATCCTTTATTATTTCCTTTCCGGCTTTTTTATTCAGTTTTTCCATGAGTGCCTGCCGGAGCATAAGCAGCTCATTCCTCACAACAGATGAATTAAGATGTACATAAAGGATCGCATCCCTGATATATAGCTTTTTTGTTCTAACGGCAATCGCTTTTCCCACTATCTCTTCCCATGATGTAATCAATCCAATCTCATCCAGACCTTTATCAAGCTTCATTTCCCTGATATAGTCCTGTATTGCCTCGGCAAGCGATATGGTCTTACTCCGTCTCATTTACCTTTTTACCATTATGGATCACTTCATCGACTTTATTATTACGGATCATAAAAAGCCTGTAATCTGTATTATGTGTTGCCAGTATCTCTTTCAGCCTGCTCTGATGAGTATCGGTAATGAATATCTGTCCGAACCTGCTGTTCCCAACCAGCCTTATAATCTGCTCAACCCGTTCTGCATCAAATTTATCAAAAATATCATCAAGCAGCAGCACAGGTGGTATCCCTGATTTTCGTCTGATATAGTCGAATTTTGCAAGTTTCAGAGCTACCAGATATGATTTCTGCTGACCCTGTGATCCGAGTAATTTAACAGGATGGCCATTCATTTCCAGAATAAGGTCGTCTTTATGTATCCCTACAGTGGTATACTCAAGAAAACGATCCTTGCCCAGTGAACTGATAAGAGCCTGAGTAAAATCCTCCTGCAGCAGATGCGATCTGTATGTGAGCTTAACAACCTCTTTATCAGTAGATATCATAGAATAATACTCCTGAAAGACCGGGATAAGTTCATTTACCAGGTTAGTTCTTTCCCTGTAAATATAGCTCCCGTATTTTACCAGCTGGGCATCCCATATCATCAGGGAATCATTATCGAATTTCCCGGAAGAGCTGAATTCTTTTAACAACCTGTTTCTCTGCTGAAGGGCTTTATTATATTTTAAAACCGAATCAAGGTATCCGGTATCATACTGACTTATTATTTTATTAAGAAACCTTCGTCTCTCCTCGCTGCCCTCCGAAATAAGGGCACTGTCTGCCGGAGAGATCATTACCACAGGATATTTCCCGACATGATCAGAAAGTTTCTGATACTCCTTGCCATTCTTTTTTAATATCTTCTGCTTCTGCCGCTGAAAAGCGCAATATATCTGATCCTCGTCACCATTCTTTACAAATGTCCCGTTAATGATAAAATAATCCTCACCGTGACGGATGGCAATACTATCAATTACATTGAAAAAGCTCTTTGTAAGTGAAAGATAATGAACTGCATCAAGTATATTTGTCTTTCCCACACCATTGTTCCCCACAAAACAGTTTATTCGTGGTGAAAAATCAAGTCCGGTCTCTTCGTAGTTCTTGAAATTGGTCAGGGTCAGGTTTTTAAGGTACATTTCAGGGTTTCAGGGTTTCAGGGTTTCAGGGTTTCAGGGTTTCAGGGTTTCAGG
>CAYQZL010000267.1:0-4319 GCA_964421975.1 uncultured Rikenellaceae bacterium | reverse complement strand
CCAACACCCTATCCTACACTCTTTCCCTACACGACGCTCTTCCGATCTTGAGCCGCTAAAGTGGGTTGCAAAGTTGAGGGATATGAAGAAGGATAAGAACCTCCTGGTGCTTAACTGTAATATGGATGCCGGCCATGGTGGTGCCTCGGGAAGATTTCAGCGGTTGAAAATCACTGCTCTCCAGTATGCATTTATCCTTGATCTGGCAGGGATTAAAGAATAAAAACATACTGTCTTAATAAAATAATATTTAACCGCAAAGATCGCAAAGGGTAAAATCATATTTCTTTGTCTTTGCGCCCTTTGCGTTAACTTTGTGCCCTTTGCGGTTAAAAAAAATTGAGACAGCCTGTTTTCTCCGTCTCAGATTTTAGCGCATCATTGGTCCGAAAGGAGATCTTTCAGGAAATGTCATAACCGGTTTCCTGGGGAATTTCTCATTTCTCATTGCCGCATGATAGGCCAGTGATGCTGTAATTATTGCATTTATCCTCAGATCAGAAAAAACAAGTCCTTCATAAGTATCCATTACTGTATGATATCCTCTTCCATATTCAATCGGATCCTGTATGAACTGGACTCCCGGCAGTCCGACACGGTCAAATGACAGATGATCTGTTCCGCTCGTATTCCTGATGGCAATCGTCTTGCAATCCAGTGATTCGAATGGATTAAGAAGTTGCTCAAATATGGGTCTTGCCATTTCATTCTGCTGGAGATATATTCCTCTGTATCTGCCCGATCCGTTATCCATATTAAAATATACACAGAACTTATCAAAATCCGGTTTATTCGTTTTGGCTTTAGAATCATACAGGTACTTTTCAACATAACCTCTTGAGCCATTGAGTCCCTGTTCCTCACCTCCCCATAATGCCACCCTGATGGTTCTGCGAGGAGCTGCATTAAGGCTCTTCAATATACGGAGGGCTTCCATCATAACTATACATCCCGATGCATTATCGGCAGCACCTGTTCCTCCATGCCATGAATCTATATGTGCACCCAGCAGGACAACTTCGTTTTTCAGGAGTTTATCAGTACCAGGTATTTCGCCTATGACATTATAGATCTTCGGACTGGGAAAGAATTTATTAAGGATCTCCACTTCCATCTCTACCTTCACATTGTTCCTGATCAGCCTTTCTAATCTTCCGTATGCTTCCACCGGGATGTTCAGTTCTGCAACCGGCTCTTTTTCACCTGAGTTATAACCTGCCCCGTTAGCTCTCGGAATATTATATGTCCCTGAATTGTTGAGAATTACGCTGACACCTTCAGTTTTCAGCATTTCAGTGATCTTGGTTCTGAGTTGTCTTTGTGCCATCATTGCAGCGATATCGTAAGGCTGACCCGGTCTTCTTGGTCTCATTGCACCGGCTTCCAGAGTCATCTGTTTTAGCTGTTCATCATTATAGCGTGTTGCCAGTGGTTCATAACTTATTTCATAAGGTGTTGTCGTAGATGGAATCATAATTATTTTCCCATTCAGTTTTCCCTTATATTTTTCAAGATCACTTTCCGATCTTATATCAAGAAGTACCACTTCGTTTTTGACAAGGCCATTGGTGCTGCCAGTCCATGCCACGGGCAGGCAGGCAAAATTTATATAATATGGGGATGTCATTGCGGCGTATGTTTTAAGGTTATCCCATCCGCCACGATTGAAGTCAGTGGCTTCCTCAATTCTTACATTTTGAAAACCAAGTTCTTCCATTTTTTTCTTTGCCCATTCATTTCCCCTGTCACCTCCTGTGGAACCCGTTAGCCTGGAACCAGTAAGATCAGTAAGTCCGAAGGCAAGTTCTTCTATTTTTGAATTGTTATTTCCCTCTTGTTTGATTTTGTAAATCATTTCAAGATCAACCTTTTCAGTCTGGGGGAAAAGCCATAATGGCATCAAAAGCATAAACATCATGCTGATGCCCGGTTTTAAAAATTTCATTTTATTTCCAATTTAGGTTTAGTTAAAATCAGCGTTAAAAATATATAAAATAGACTTTCATGATAATCTATTCTATGTATTTAACAACAATTAACCTCAATTTTCCTCTCGCGCCTCACGCCTCACTCCTCACACCGCACTCCTCACACCGAATACCGCCCGCCGCATACCGCATGCCGCATACCCCACTCCTCACGCCTCATTCCTTACTCCTCACACCGGACGCCGCATGCCGCACGCCGCATACCGCATACCGGGCACCGCCCGCACCCATTAAAGCAAAATCTTCTTACTTTTGTCTTTCTTTGTCCTCCGTAGCCTTGGTGAAGGAGGATAATGTTTTACCTTTTGTCTTTTAACTTGTATAATGATTTATCCGGATAATTTCGAACAGAAAATCGGCTTTGACCGTATCAGAGAGCTTCTTAAGGAGAGATGCCTCAGTCCAATGGGTATTGAAAAAGTCGGGGGAATAAGATTTGTCACTGATCCGGGAGAAATAGAGGAGAAGCTTTCAGCGACCTATGAGTTTCAGCACTTGCTTGTCTTCGAGGAAAATTTTCCCTCAGATAATTATTACAGTTTCTCCGACTGCCTTAACAAAATCAGGATAGAAGGCACCTTCCCCGAAGTGCGGGAACTTTTTAATCTCAAGAGATCTCTGGAGACTGTAAGATCCATACTCGGTTTCCTTAAGTCAAGGGACGAAGCAAAATATCCGATACTGATAAATCTGTGCCGGAAGGTTAAAATATACCCATATGTTATTGATTCTATTGACAGAATAATTGACAGGCATGGGGTTATAAAGGATAATGCCTCACAGCGACTCCGGGAAATACGCTCAGAGATATTATCAAAGACTATTCAGGTATCAAAACGGCTGAATGCAATACTGAAACAAGCTCAGGCAGAAGGGATTGTTGATTCCGATACGGCTGTATCCGTAAGGAACGGAAGGGGTGTCATTCCCGTGAATTCATTTGAGAAAAGGAGATTGAAAGGATTGATACACGACCAGTCTGCTTCAGGAAAAACGGTATTTATTGAGCCTGAAGAGATAGTTGAAATCAATAATGACATAATTGATCTGGAATATGAGGAAAAACGGGAAATAGTAAGGATATTAACTCAGTTTGCCGATAATATCAGACCTTATATTGATGATTTGCTTGAATCGGCTAATTTCCTTGGAGAGATTGACTTTCTGAGGGCTAAGGCTGTTTTCGGTAATCAGTTCGGATCGGTAAAGCCTTTCATTGCTGACAAACCCTGTATCTCATGGAAAGGAGCCATACATCCTCTTCTTTCGCTTGCATTCGAAAAACTTCCCGGGAAAAGAAAAGTAATACCTCTTGATATACAATTGGATGACAATAACCGGATACTTCTTATCTCAGGTCCCAATGCAGGTGGAAAATCTGTCTGTCTTAAAACAGTTGGACTTTTGCAGTATATGGTCCAATGCGGAATGACCATACCTGTTGCGGATAATTCGGAATGTGGCATTTTCAGGGACATTCTTATTGATATCGGCGATGAACAAAGTATTGATAATGATCTTAGTACATATAGTTCTCACCTGATCAACATGAAGTTCTTTCTCAGACACAGTTCTGACAGGAGTCTTGTACTTATTGATGAATTCGGTACCGGTACTGAACCAATGCTCGGAGGTGCTATAGCCGAAGCAATTCTGGGAGAGCTTAACAGGAAGGGAGTATTCGGTGTTCTGACAACTCATTATACTAACCTGAAACATTTTGCTTCGGTCACAGAGGGTATTGTCAATGGGGCCATGGCATTTGACAATCATCTTATGCAGCCCCTTTTTCAGCTTTACATTGGAAAACCCGGCAGTTCATTTGCGTTTGAGATAGCCAGAAAGATCGGTCTGCCGGAAGAGATCCTTACTGACGCTTCCGGTAAGGCAGGTGTAAAGAATATCAACTACGACAGGCATCTTAAAGATATTGCACGCGATAAAAGATACTGGGAAGAAAAGCGCCAGAACATCCGGCAACACGAGAAACGTCTGGAGGAACTTATCGATGAATATGAAAAGGAACTCTCCGGAACGAAAAGCCTGCGGAAGGAGATCATAGCAAAAGCAAAGAACGAAGCTGAAAATCTGCTGAAAGAGTCTAACCGGATTATCGAAAATACTATCAGGCAGATCAGGGAAGCACAGGCAGAGAAAGAAAAAACCAGGGATGTCAGACAACATCTCGAAGATTTTAAAACCAGGCTTGCTGAAGAGGTCGTTCCAGCTGAATCTGATTCGGAAAAGAGGATTTCGGAGCTTCACCGTAAAGCAACGAAATTAAAACCAAAGTCGAAGCCGGAACTTATTCCCGGAACAACAGATAAGGAT
>CAYQZL010000266.1:0-4395 GCA_964421975.1 uncultured Rikenellaceae bacterium | reverse complement strand
CTTCTAAATCAGCAATCAAGAAAATAAATAAATCTTAAGTTGACGCGTATGCCCTTCAGGGTTTTACTTCTTAGGGAGGCTCTTTACCCCCAGATTGACTGGGGATTATTCATATTTAGCCGCATCCGCGGCTCATTAAAGCCATACTCTCCAGGTGTCCCATTGACAAAAACAGGTGCAGTTAACTACCATCAACCTTGTCAAAATAAAATCCGAAATTGTTAAAATCTTCCAAAACCTAGCAATAAAAAAGATACTTACAAAATTTAACTTGTAAGTGTCACATTATCAGTTGTTCCGTCCCTGCTTCAATGCGTTACCCAGGACAAAGCAGGGCTCCCCGCTTCCGCAGGCTACAGCGGGGTAAACTTCTCGCCCTGATGTCGCAAAATAAAAATACCGGCTAAAGAACCGGCATTTTTTCCTCCTTCGCTAAAGCTACGGAGGATAAAAGTTGCTCCGTCAGGGCTCGAACCTGAACTTTTCTGATCCAGAGTCAGACGTGTTGCCAATTACACCACGGAGCAATTTTCAGGACTGCAAATATAAAAAATCTTATGAAAAATACCCAGCCTGCAACAAATAAGTAAGGGCGTTCCACACAATGACGCCCTTACACCATTACCCGGTACCCGGATAATAAATCCAGCCTCTTCAAATCATATTAACCTCCGCTTATGATAAAAGCAAGAGGATCACGGCCATTCTGTATCTTAACATTAATCGTGTCAAATGAAATATCATCAGACAGATTGGCCAGAGAGATTTTAAGTGTTTCGGTTATATACGCTTCACAAATATCTCCGTTTGAATCATGTAATATTATCATCGCTGTTACAGGAGGATCAGTCTGACTGATAGTGCCTTCCCAGATAATCTCAAATGTGTGACGCTTACAACCCCCGGGATATCCCACGGTTATATTGACAGAATCTCCCTTTATTACAATACTTTTAATATCAAACGGATCACTTTTACTTACGGAACTGTTCTTGATGGCTTCCATATAATCGGAAGAACTGCGGATAAGAATAATGTCAGCTGTGATATCATACTGATCATCTGCTCTTTCCCTGCACGCAAAGATTGAGGATAATATTAAAGCTAATATTATTAACCGTATCACTTCAGTTGATAGTATAATAAACAATCAGCTTTGGTCTCATTGCTGCTTCCGGATAATCACCTGATGTAAACCTGAATCCGGGGAATCTCTCAGCAGGCCAGAGCCTGAAAAGCATACCATTTTTACGGGCATCTTCCGGAAAGGTTGCAGTTGGCACATATAGCCTGGTTACATCAACATCCAGAAAATTGACATTCCTGATGAATGGTGAAATATAAACCTGGTTTATTTCGGTGGTCCTGGGCTGTTTGTTCCAGGTTACAGTATGCTCGTCCCATTGTTCAGTGATCTGCTGTAATACTGCTCCACACCATGTGGGGACAGTATGATCCGTTGCCGTGGAAAAGAGATCCGGATCAAAGGGAACAGGGATATCATAACTGAGATGAAGAACAACTTTCCTGATAACTGCAGATTTAGGCAAGGCATTCAGATTAAACGATATAAGGCTTCTGTTTGACCTCATTACAGTAAGAACCGGCTCGGATAAATAAGTCGCTTCAAAATATTTATGATCGCCGAAATTTTTGTCAGGTTCCAGATTTGATATCATTGCATCTTTACCATCATCAGGACCTGGCTGCAGAACCAGCATTTTCAGTTCACCGGAACCAGGTATTATTTTAAGTATCAGCGGATCATCATATGAAGTTGCTGCCAGTTCCCTTTGTGAGAACTGTAGCTTTTGAGTGGTAAATCCTTCTTTTTCTATAAGGAAGCTATAAACAGAATATCCTCCCCGTATTATGAGATGATTTACTTTTGCCTCAAGCCTGAAAGTATAATGCCAGCCATCCGGGGCAAACACTGTAAGTTTTGCATTCGTATACGGAGGCTTAACAGTTCCTGCCGGATCTGCAATAATGCATGCTGTCCAGAAATGAAGGGGTTTGATGATCTGCATCCCGAAACTGGCATATCCGAACTCACCCGGTGTATACGTGCCGACATACAATACTTCAGGCATCACTCTTGTGATGCTTTCGGCAATTATTTTGAAATTCAGCGGGAGAGGATCCTTAACAAGATAAGCCAGTTCTGATCCTTCCACCGGAGAAGCAAATACCACTTCTCCTTCCGGATTGATCACAAGGAATTTAGTCAGATTGTATTGACCGCTTTTCAGTTCAATATTTTCACTTACGAAACCTGTCCCGAAAATGTATAAGGGGATAAGTTTGTCATTGATCACAACAGTGCCGTTTATATCTTCTATCGATAACATGATCTGATAAGCGGCAGTGCCGTCGTCTGATGAGAAAGCAGATTTTGCACCTTCATCAGGCAGACTAATGGAGAATTCAGCTGTTCCTTTACCGTTTACTGATGTGTTTTTCTCGCATGAGAAAAGACATGTTACGGCTGAAAGGATCAGAAAAAACATTAGAAAACGTGATATGCTTTTCATATTCATTCGTTATGGTTAAACCTAAGAAAAATCAGGTACTTGTTGATTATCAGACAAAAAACATGCCAATCAGGGTGTAAGTCAACTATTTTCAGTTGTTTTTGACCAACGGAACAAATGAATAGATAAGACAGAGTATTTAATTGATCCCCGGAGCACAGGGCACAGGGCAAAGAGCAAAGAGCTAAGAGCTAAGGCATTGACTTCCAACTACTCACTACTCAACACTCACCACTCATCCCTTACATCACTTTCTCCCCCTCTCACTTTCTCCCCCTCTCCCTTTCTCCCTTTCTCCCCCTCCTTCCTCTAATCGCTCATCGCTCATCGCTCACCACTCACAAGCCTTCGCTACCTCCTTCGCTAAAGCTGCGGAGGTCAAAGAAAGCTACGGCTTGCAAAGCCGCTCACCCTTTCTTAATCTTCGCCCATGTATCTTTGAGCGAAACAGTCCGGTTAAAGATCAGATCTGATTCTGATGAATCCGGATCAACACAGAAATAACCTATCCTCTGGAACTGGAATTTAACAAATGGTTTTGCTGATTTCAGGGATGGTTCAAGTTTGCATCCTTTGAGAATTTTCAACGAAGCGGGATTAAGGAACTCCCTGTATTCCGTGTCTTTCTGACCTGCAGGATCCTCATGATTGAAAAGCCGGTCATAAAGCCTTATTTCGGCATTGACAGCATGAGGTGCGGAAACCCAGTGAAGTGTTCCTTTGACTTTCTTTTCGGATAAATGTTCTCCGCTTTTCGTAGCGGGATCATAAGTACAGTAAACCTCTTCAATTATACCGGTTTTTTCGTTTTTCCGGAATGATTCACATCTTATGATATATGCTCCCTTCAGCCTTACTTCCGTTCCGGGGGCCAGACGGAAAAATTTGTGAGGAGGATTTTCCATGAAATCGTCACGCTCTATATAGATCTCATTACTGAAGGGTACCATTCTGGATCCCATCGTTTCATCTTCAGGATTGTTTATTATCTCCATCTCTTCGACCCTGCCGGAAGGGAAATTGGTGATTATTACCCTGAGAGGATCAAGGACACCGAAAACCCTTGGTGCTCTCATGTTAAGGTCGTCACGTACGGCATGTTCAAGCAGCGAGACGTCATTTATGGCTTCAACTTTAGTATATCCTATCAGGTCGATGAATTTTTTGATTGATTCAGGAGTATAGCCTCTTCTCCTGAGACCACACAGTGTAGGCATACGCGGATCATCCCATCCGCTTACTGCTCCGGACCGGACAAGCTCGAGCAGCTTTCTCTTACTCATCACCGTATAGGTTAAATTAAGACGGTTGAACTCAATCTGTCTCGGCCTGTAATCTGATGTCATCAGCTGATCAATAAACCAGTCGTATAATGGCCGGTGTATCTCAAATTCCAGGGTACAGAGGGAATGCGTGATCCCTTCAAAATAGTCACACTGGCCGTGTGCAAAATCGTACATGGGGTAAACATTCCATTTGTCTGCGGTACGGTGGTGTGGCGTTTTAATGATACGGTAGATTATGGGATCCCGCATATGCATATTGGGTGAAGTCATGTCTATCCTTGCCCGGAGAACACGGCTTCCTTCCTCAAATTCACCTTCATTCATCCTGTAAAACAGATCGAGGTTCTCCTTAATACTTCTGTTCCTGAACGGACTCTCCGTCCCTGCCTGCATCGGTGTCCCCTTTTGTGCCGATATGATATCTGCAGGCTGATCATCAACATATGCAATTCCTTTTTTTATCAGGTCGACAGCAAAATCAAAAAGTCTGCCGAAATAATCCGAAGCATAATATTCACGGTCCTCCCAGTAGATCGGAAGAGCGTCGTGTAGGGAAAGAGTGTAGGATAGGGTGT
>CAYQZL010000265.1:0-4417 GCA_964421975.1 uncultured Rikenellaceae bacterium | reverse complement strand
CGGGAACACGGAGAGGTCGAATCCTATCAGCAGATCATAGTATGCCATATTAAATATACCATCATTACCATTCAGGTAGGATGGGGCAAATATTATCTTGACCTGCGATTTCTGATCATTATTAAGGTGATTTGCCCTGATCCTTTGAAGAATGGGATCTGATTCGGGATAATGAAGGCTGTGTGTAAGGTACCTGTCCCCGCCGTTTTGTAAAGAATTATTATTCAGTAGATCAATAAGGTCCTGCCGTGGCCCTTTATGATATGCAGGCATCATTATAAAGGCAACACATTCCTTCTTCAGATTATCTTTTTTGTTAAGCTGGCCAAGTGAATCAATAAAAATGTCGACTCCCTTATTTCTGAATTCATATCTTCCGCTGTTGGCAACAAATACCGGATCATCAGAAAGCTTGTATCCCAGTATTGCTTCTGCGACTGACTTGAGCCTCAGCCTGGCTGTATCTCTTTTTCCGGCAAAGAGATCCTCTCCCGGAACAAATGAATCCTCAAAACCATTGGGTGTCACTATATCAACATCCTTACCCAGGAAATGACTGCATTCTTTAGATGTGAGCTCGCTTACAGTTGTAAATACGTCTGCTTCGGATGCTGATAATTTTTCGAGTGACTGTTTTGCAACAACATTAAACTCACGTGCAATCTGCCCCGGAACATAATTTTTAATATTACCATAAAGAGGCCTGTTGTTGCCGGCAATACATCTTCCCAGCACTGTTGCATGTGAGGTGAAAGCAGTGGCGATCCATGGAACTTTATGTTCGAGGTACAGAATACCTGTCCCGGTCATCCATTCATGGAACTGGGCAACGATATTATGATGTTCATGGTAAAATGAGGTAAAGCTTTCTATTACTTTTGCCGAAGCATAGCCGAAAAGTGCGGGTTCGATATAATCCCACTGGCCAGTCAGACTGTCGAGCTTATATGTCTCCCAGAACCTTGCAAATATCTCATTCTGCTGCCCGAAATAAGGTGTGAAATCAATAAGAAAAACAATCGGTTTCCCGGCAATGTTCCATCTTCCTGTTTTAATTTTCAGACCTTCCGATTCAGCTCTGCCTCTCCATTCGGCATGCAGGGTATCATCCGGTATGAATTCAGGGTTTTGAACTTCTTCCCTCCATACGTCCGGGCCGATGAGTATGTAATTATCCCCCAGTTCATCAACTATATTAAGGGCTTTGGTGGAGATAACAGTATGTATCCCTCCAACTTTGTTACATACTTCCCAGCTGGTTTCAAATAAAAAATCAACGTTCATGTTATTGGTATCAGATTATAAATTTGTTATTTAGTTTTTTTCCGGGTGCTCCCTGTTGTTTTCCCGGATTTTTTAGTTGCAGATTTCTTTTTTACGGATTTTATTGCAGTTGTTTTATCAGACTCTTTTTTTGTTGTTTTTGCTTTTTTCTTTGACGTGGAACTGGTCTTAAGAAGCTGAGCCAGATCTTTCAGTGATGCTCCCGGGTTTTTTCCGGGGAAATCAGATTCGATCTCAGCTCTCACTTTTTTCCTTGAAAGTGTATTTATCTCGGCAGCCTGTTTTTCTATTAATTTATCTTTTTCATGAATCAGGTTGTCAAGCCGCGATATCTCTATCTGTTCATTTGTATCCGGCAGGGTTCTGTTGATCCTTATTTCAAAATCACTCAATACATTCATATAATTCATAAAAGCATCATAAGGTGTTTCATATGGATTGAAATATGCATGTACGGCTCCATCAGAAAAGAACTTTGTAGCCATATAGTAGAAATGGTCGCTTGACTGAAGGTATTCCCAGTCGCGGTTCATATCAGGATCGTTACATCTCTTTACCTTATCTGATAATTCATAAAGTTTATCGAGGGCTGCCGACTGAAGTTCATTTCCCACCCAGGCGGTTACATCACGCTCTTCATCTGCCCATGAAATGGGAGAAGGCACACTGATCGCAGCAACAGGCTGCAGATTATCAGCAACCTCCGAAGGAGTCATGAATTTGAAAGGAGTCTTTTTCAGGATAATTGCCGGCAGATACTGCAGGAAATCAAAGATCCCTGTCTCTTTCCAGTTATGTTCCCCGAATGTTTCATAATCAAGGAATATATTCAGCAGTTCACTTTTGGGTGCAAGCTTATTTATCCATGATGCATATTTTTCGGCTGTAAGCGGCCAGGCACTCCACGATCTGTTGGAAAACCTGAATGCGATATCATCGCTCATCACAAAGTTCCTGAGCAGTACCTTAAGTCTCGGATTGATGGCATTACAATACAGGAAATTGGGACTCTTCCATCCCAGTATATGTTTTGCACCTTCTGTCAGCATTGATTTGAATCCCATATCTGCAACCCAGGACCCGATCTGATCGGAATAGATAAGTTCTGTGTTTCTGAATGAACTGGTTTCAACGCCAAGATAAGTCTTCATCATCTCCCTGTGCAAATCAACCTGTTGTTCAAACTGTATCTTGCTTTTGAGAGAAGAAAGTGAATGGGAATCCGTTTCTGACAAAAATTCAACCATACCGGTTTCTGCAAGTTCCCTGAACGATTCAAGAACCTCCGGTGCATATAATCTGAACTGGTTGATTACTATTCCCGAAAGTGAAAAGGTGACTTTAAACTTGCCCTTATGCTTCCGGATCAGATCCAGAAGTATCTTATTGGCAGGGAGATAGCACTTATCCGCCACCTTTCTCAATATAGATTCATTGGTAAAATCATCATAATAATAATGATCATGCCCCAGATCAAAAAACCTGTAACGTTTCAGCCTGAAGGGCTGATGTACCTGAAAATAAAAGCAAATTGCTTTTGTTCCTGCTGCACTCATATTTTAAAGCTTATTTTTTCCAAATGACACTCTCATAAATATCTCTCACGTGTCTGGCTGAATTATCCCATTTCAGCCTTATGACCTCTTCTTTTCCGTTCTTAATGAACATACTTGCAAGAGCAGGATAGTTAAGTATCCCGTAAATTGCATCAGCCATTGCATCAATATCCCAGAAGTCGGTTTTGACCGCATGTGTAAGAATTTCGGCCACACCCGATTGTTTACTGATTATTACGGGTACATTCGACTGCATTGCTTCGAGAGGTGATATACCAAATGGTTCCGAGACTGAAGGCATTATATATACATCACTCATTGCCAGCATTGTAAACACATCTCTTCCCCTGAGGAATCCTGTAAAATGAAAGCGGTCGGTTATTTTAAGGGATGCGGCTCTTCTCATCATCCTTTCCATCATATCTCCCGAGCCGGCCATAACGAATCTCACATTATGCATTACCTTAAGGACCTTATATGCTGCTTCGATGAAATATTCAGGTCCTTTCTGCAGAGTTATCCTGCCAAGAAATGTAACCACCTTTTCATCAAATCCCTTATTGATGAAAATGTCGTGCGATATGCTCAATGGTTCAACAGCATTATATACCGTTTCCACCTTATCGGGATGTATATTGTATTTGTTAATTACAATATCCCTGGTAAGGTTACTTACCGTGATGATCTTTGATGCAGCGTCCATCCCGTTTTTTTCAATTCTGTAAACATCGGGATTAACGTTGCCTCCGCTTCTGTCGAAGTCGGTTGCATGAACATGTATCACAAGGGGTTTCCCTGACACCTCACTAGCCGCGATACCAGCAGGATAAGTCAGCCAGTCATGTGCATGTATAAGGTCAAAATCATTCTCCTCGGCTATAATTGAAGCAACCACAGAATATTTGTATATCTCTTCCAGCAGGTTGGTATCGTATCTGCCCGAGAAATCGACCATACCTTTGTTGTTTGTCTGGACGATAACCCTTTGTCCGCCAACTTTTTTTCTTACAAGCTTCCAGAATTCATCGGGATCGGTATAGGGAACGATCTTTGATGATATTTCGATCTTATCAATTGATTTTCTGGTGCCCTGGTAAAAGATCTTTTTATAAGCTACGGGGACCTTATTGGCACCAATAAGTCTGACCATGGACTGGTCTTCATCCCCCCATGCTTTAGGTATTACAAAAATGACCTCCACATCGTCCATGGCAGCCATTCCTTTTGTAAGACCATAGCTTGCGGTACCCAGTCCGCCGGAGATGTGCGGCGGAAATTCCCAACCAAACATTAACACACGCATATTCTGCCTAATTATTTTTTGAATAGACTTCAATAAGGTCAATGATTCTGAGGACTTCTCCCACACTCCAGGCCTGTGAAACAGCGCCACGGGGTGCATGCGGCGGATCACCGTCGTATATTTCCGAAATAGTAGTGATCCCGGCTTCACCCATTACCTCCTCAAGTCCGTAAACAAGTTTCCTCACCTTATTAATCCCCTGTTTACCATACACTTTCAGCCAGCCTTCAGATCGGAAGAGCGTCGTGTAGGGAAAGAGTGTAGGATAGGGTGT
>CAYQZL010000264.1:0-4525 GCA_964421975.1 uncultured Rikenellaceae bacterium | reverse complement strand
GATAATGAGCGGTGACTGGAGTTCAGACGTGTGCTCTTCCGATCTAAAAAAATTCAGATTCAATGAACTCTTAACTGATGTATGTGGCTGCCTGGAAAATCCACGTATAAGACTTCATGCGGTAAATACCCTTAAGAGCTTCAGGGAGAGTGCAGATCAGGCACTTCGTAGATTTTATATGTTATCGTCGGGAAATCAGGTAGTTGCTTCCTCAATTCTGAGAGTGCTCGGATTTAACTGCAGCAGTGAAAATACTGAATTCCTTTTCTCCCTGTTATGGTCAGGAACACGTACCACACGTGAGGCAGCATTAAGAAGTCTTTCTTCATGCAATTATCAGATCAGCCCCTACGACAGAGAAAAGCTGAACAGGCTTATTACCGATGTCGCCGGGATCATTACCTGGAACATCTCAGCAGGTGTCGCCATCGGAAGGATTGATAATGGTTTGCATGCCGATGCAATTGATCAGGAAAATCTTAGATGGACGGATTTTCTTTTCACCCTGCTTTCAGTTGCTTATGGTAAGGCATCTGTGAATGGGATCAGGGAAAACCTGGAATCGGATACAGCTGAAGGCTGCTGTCATGCACTGGAAATGATGGATATATTGTTCGACGACCAGGTAAAGACCAGGCTGAAAGTATTATTTGACCGTTTACCTGAAAGATATAAGCTCAAAACTCTTTTCAGATTTTACCCCGGAGAAATACTTGATTATGATAACCTTACAGCAGCTGTATTAAACCGTGATTATAATCTTCTGGGGATATGGCTCAGGGCATGTATGATCAGAAAAATACCGCAAATAAGCGGTAATGAAATGGCAGAATCGCTTATCGCTCTGCTTTTCAGTCCCGAACTGATACTCAGGCAGGAGACTGCAAGGCTGCTTTCACGTTCAGGAAATGAGTTTTACAGACAGGTATCTGACAGGATCCCGGACAAAATGAAGGGAATGATTGATCAGATCATAAGCGGAAAACTTTCTGACGAAGAGCTGATTTATGGCAAAGTAATTTTCCTGAAGTCTCATCTGAACACGCTGAATGAGGAGAATTTGCTGACCCTTGCAGAAGAGCTTGTATATACTGAGATGTTTTTACCTGAAAATCTGCCCCGGGAGAATGGATATATTTTATGGGAATTCAATGGCAGGCTTAAAGAATGCCGGTCAGAGGTTTTTTATGATAACATACTGAGGGGAATTTCGTTAAAGGAAGATGATACGTTTTGTTATATTCTTAGCCTTAATGCGTTAACAGATCATATCGACCGATATCCTGAACACTCACTTGAAATATTTAAACTGATAGATGAAATCGAAAGAAGAAACCAGTAAGTTCAATCCCTTTCCGGGACTCAGACCCTTCACTTATGAAGAAAGCGAACTTTTCTTCGGACGTGAAAAGGAGAGTGAAGAAGTATTCAGCAAGCTTCTTAAAAACCGTTTCATAGCAGTTACAGGAGCTTCCGGTAGTGGTAAATCATCGCTGGTACACTGCGGGATTCTGCCCAGGATAAAGGAGATGGGTAATAAAGAATCTTCTCCCTGGAGAATTATAATATTCAGACCAGGGAATAATCCTTTCGAAAGCCTGGCCGATGCCCTGCATAAAAACATTGCGGAAACCGGACTGAAAGAAGTACCGGTCGAAACCCTCTTATCTGACCTGCACAGGCAAAGTGACGGTATTTCTACAGCATTGAAAAAGCATATTATCAGGGGATACGAAAAAGTATTGCTTGTTGTCGACCAGTTTGAGGAGTTGTTCAGATACAGAACCTCCGATACAGGCGGGTCTTTCGGAACCGAAACAGGCGAATTCGTGGAGAATCTCGTGAATGCTGTCAGTCTTTCCGATTCCAGAGTTTACACAATCGTCACAATGAGAGCTGATTTTATGGGTGAGTGTGCATATTATCAGGGTCTTACTCAACTCATTAATAAAAGTAATTTTCTGATACCTAGAATGGAAAGAGAAAATTACAGACAGGTGATTGAAGGTCCGGTCAAATATGCCGGTGCTTCTGTTGATCAGTCATTTATTCAGACACTTCTGGATGATATTGATGATCATATGGATCAGCTGCCGGTATTGCAGCATGCACTTATGAGAACATGGAATCACTGGCAGGAACTTAGAGATCCGGGCCGACCTCTCGGATATACTGATTATGACTCTGTCGGAACAATGAGAAATGCCATGTCGAGGCATGCTGATGAAGCTTATGGCGAACTGGACAACAGGGGGAAAGAGATATGCAAAAAAATGTTCAGGGCCATTACTGAAAAGGGACCGGATAACAGAGGTATCAGAAGACCGACAGTCTTTTCAACCCTTCGTTCCATAATAGATTGTTCCTCAGAAGAGCTTATTTCTGTCATTGAGAAATTCAGACAACCATCCAGATCATTCCTGACTCCGAGGATTGATGTCCCGGTAACGGACGGGACCGTGATCGATCTGTCTCACGAAAGCCTTATCAGGTTGTGGGACAGGCTGAACGGATGGGTTGATGAGGAAGCTGCATCAATACAGATGTATCTGAAACTGGCTGAAGCTTCTTCAATGTATCAGCACGGGAAAAACGGTTTACTGAGACCACCTGATCTCCAGCTGGCCATTAACTGGCGTGATCATGAAAAACCCACACTTAAGTGGGCAAGAAGATATGATCCAGCATTCGAAAGGGCTATGGTCTACCTCAGAACCAGTGAAAAAGAATATTCAGATGAGGAGGAAAGAAAACTCAGGCTCCAGAAAAACAAGATGAAACGGTCCAGAATAATGACTATTTTATTCGGAGGTGCAACAATTATTGCTCTGGGCTTTATGATATCTGCATTAATACAAAAAGTATCGGCTGACCGGCAAAAAGAACTTGCCGAGACAAAACGGCTTATCGCGGAAAAGGAAAAAATGCGTGCCGATTCGTCAACAGCTGCAGCTGTTCTCAGACTTAAACAAACCGAATCCGGAGTATTTACGGCAAGAAAAGATGCAGAAGAAGCTCTGAAGCAGAAAGAAATATTCAGGACACAGCTTTATGTTGCCCAGGGCGAGGCTGATTCAGCCCGGAAAGCCTTTCTGACAGCTGACAGAAAGATTACCGAAGTGACCGAAGAAAAAAATGCCGTAACAAGCCTCAGAATGAGGTCTGTCGGGAAAACCCTTTCACTTAAATCATTACAACTTAACGGACAGAAAGATATACAGACACTTCTTGCATATCAGGCATATCTGTTCAACAAAAACAACGGAGGATATGAAAATGATGCGGACATATTTAACGGGCTTTATAATGTCGTGAAACAATATGGAGAAGGTTTTAAAGCCTATGAAGGACATCCGGGAGAAATAAAAAGTATTGCTTTCGTTCCCGGTGAAAATGAGTTTTATACGTCCGGTAATGACGGAAAGATACTGAAATGGACCCTTAACAGCGATGGACATGAATTTAAGGAGATCTATTCCGGAGAAAAGGTGATCGAAGTTCTTGCGGTTCATCCTGAAGGCTCATGGCTCGCAGCCGGTGAAGGTAATTCATCAATCCATATGATCCCTTTGAAAACAGGAGGTGTACAACACAAACTGGCCGCCCATACCGCCAGGATAAATTCCCTGAATTTCACGCCAGACGGTAATTACCTTTATTCTGCATCACTGGACGGAAGAGTACTTAAATGGGATCTTTACGGGAGAACCTGTACAAATGTGACCCTCGCTGAAATGAATATACATACGGCAGATATCTCATCAGGAGGGGAATATATAGCCGGTATCAGCTCACAGGGAAATGTAACGGTCTGGAAACCTGAAAATATTCAGGAACGTTTTATAATTCAGTCCGGCAGGAGGAATATAACCACCATAAGGTTTAAGCCGGGTGAAAAGATCCTTGCATTGGGAAATGCAGATGGCTTTGTAGAACTCTGGGATGTCAGTTCAGGAGAAATGATTTCAGCTGTCAGGGCTCACAGGGGACGTGTAAATGATATCCGCTTCAACGAAATCTTAAATCAGATGGCTACTGCCGGGAACGATAAATGTATAAGGATCTTTAATATATCAGATGCAAGAGATCTTTCGGAACCTCCGGTGGTATTTGCCGACAATGGCGGTGCCGTTGTCTCAATCCGCTTTAGTAACGACGGACAGCAAATTGTGTCAGGTGCCATTGCTGACCGTCAGAACCTGGTAAGCCGACCCGCTAACTCCGGTTATATGGTACGTGATATATGTACACTCATTGAAAGAAACCTTTCTAAGGAGGAATGGAATTTATTTGTGGGCAGAGATATCCCTCATGAGATGACCTGTAAAGAGGCTGATATTAAAATAAGGGTGAGGGAAGTAAAATAAATTATGCTGTATACAATAAATAAATTGTGCCGCATTCCTTTTTAGCTAAATTTGCACCCTGTATTCCAAATGGAGTATGATTACCCTCTTCTTCCCCCCTTGAGGGGGGCAGGGGGGTGTAAATTTGTTTCCCTTCATCCCTTGAGGGGGGCAGGGGG
>CAYQZL010000263.1:0-4535 GCA_964421975.1 uncultured Rikenellaceae bacterium | reverse complement strand
GATGGAATCTCGTGACTGGAGTTCAGACGTGTGCTCTTCCGATCTTAAGCCTGAATTGGTCATAATGCTCTGTTTTTGAACGGCTGTTGAGGTATATATCCTTTACCCCCAGCATCTTAAGCCTTTTCAGGTATTCTTTTGAATTGCTTCCCGATATTATCCCGACATGGTATCCTTTTCTTACTGCCAGCTGAAGTGCATAACCATCCCTGAGGTTAACCGTCCTGTTGGGAACACCAAATGAATTTAAAGATATCGTCTGAAGAGACAATACACCATCAATATCAAAGATGAATGCTTTAATCTTTGTAAGTCCCTCTTTGAAATTGGCCATATTCAGTATTTATCATGAAAATTCTTACTTTTTCCCGTAGAGATTGCCTCTCAGCTCTGTAACATTAATATTATAGACTTTATAATAATAGGAATAGTAAGAAGAATTACTGGAGTTCATCATATAAGTACATTCCCAGTACAGGTCACCTGAAATATAAATCTGATCATCTCCTGCCAGCTCTTTGAATTTCGGGAACATTTCTCCCGGATTACAGAAATAATACGTATCGTAGTAATAACCATTTGATATTGTAAAGTAAGCAGAAGAGCCGTCTGAACTGTAGATTATCTGTGAACGTGCCATCAGTTCATCCGTAAGTGAGCGCAGGACATCTCCGTCGCAGCCGCATTTGACCTGTTTTTTGCATCCCGACCAGGAGAATACGGGCAGGATGATTATAAGGATTACCAGGATTTTCCGGAAAATATAGAGTTTCATCTCAGAATTAACTATTTAGGTTATATAATTTAAACATACAAAGTAAGGTTTTATTTCGTTCAAAACAAAAAAAATAAGCCGCCAAAGAAAAGCTCCGGCGGCATAATAAGTGAGTTATTGGCGAATTAAGCCTGGGCAGTAGGTCCTCCAAAGCTCAGAGGCATGACAGGTCCCGAACCCTTGGCTTCTTTTATCGGTCCGTGAACGGACTCATATTTTGCGATATTATCCTGCAGGGCAGCAACAAGTCTTTTTGCATGTTCAGGGGTAAGGATTATCCTCGACTTAACCTGTGCTTTCGGTATACCCGGCATTATCCTTACAAAATCCACCACAAATTCTGAAGGTGAATGTGTTATAACTGCAAGGTTTGAGTATATACCCTGGGCAACTTCTTCATTAAGCTCTATGCTTATCTGGTTTGGATCCCTGTTTTCTGCCATAGTATAATATCATTTACTGATTAACTTCAGATTCTACTCCTGACTCCTGGTCGGCACCCACAAGGTTTTCAAATTCGTCAAGAGACCCGACAATAATGCTGTTATATTCTCTTTGTCCGGTACCTGCAGGGATTAAGTGTCCGACAATAACGTTTTCCTTCAGACCCTCCAGTTTGTCGACTTTTCCGAGTATTGCTGCTTCGTTAAGCACCTTTGTGGTTTCCTGGAACGATGCGGCGGAGAAGAAGCTGTTTGTCTGAAGAGCTGCTCTGGTAATACCCTGAAGCACCTGACTTGAAGTTGCAGGAACGGCATCCCTCGAATCAACAATTTTAAGGTCCTTCCTTTTGAGTATCGAATTTTCATCCCTCAGCTTACGGGCGGTAACTATCATACCCGGACGAAGTGTCTGGGAATCACCTGCATCCAGAACCACCTTCTTGCCATAGATCCAGTCATTCTCATCCATGAACTCAAGTTTATCAACAACCTGCCTTTCAAGGAATTTGGTATCTCCCGGATCAACGATCTCAACCTTACGCATCATCTGACGAACTATGATCTCAAAGTGTTTGTCGTTGATCTTAACACCCTGAAGACGGTATACTTCCTGTATCTCGTTTACAATATATTCCTGGACTTTTGTCGGACCTTTTATAGCGAGTATATCTGAAGGAGTTATTGCACCGTCAGAAAGAGGTATACCAGCCCTTACATAGTCGTTTTCCTGTACAAGGATCTGTTTTGAAAGCGGTACAAGGTATTTCTTGATCTCATCAGTTTTGGATTTGATACTGATCTCCCTGTTACCTCTTTTGATCTTCCCGAATGTTACCTCACCGTCGATTTCGGATACTATTGCCGGATTTGAAGGATTACGTGCTTCAAACAGTTCTGTAACCCTTGGAAGACCTCCGGTTATGTCTCCGGATTTTCCTACGGCGCGAGGTATCTTGGCAAGCACTTCACCTGCCTCCACAATTTTGTTTGTTTCGGCAACAAGGTGAGATCCTACCGGCAGGTTATACATTCTGAGCTCGTCGCCCTTGGGTGAAAGTATCTTGATCGCCGGGTTTTTGGTCTTGTCCCTGCTCTCTATGATGACCTTCTCCTTGAACCCTGTCTGCTCATCCGATTCCTCACGGTATGTGATACCTTCAATTAGGTAATCGTAACCTATTTTACCTCCTGTTTCGGAAATGATCACCGCATTGAACGGATCCCATTCGCATATCAGTTTACCCTTTTCAACCTCCTGTCCCGCTTTAATATATAGTTTTGATCCGTAAGGTATTGTATGTGTTGTGAGGGCAATGCCGGTCTTTTTGTCTATGATCCTCAGTTCTGCAAGACGGCCGATAACTATATCAATAGCACCTTTTTCAGGATCTTTCCTTGGTACTGATCTTAATTCATCTATTTCAGCAATACCGGAATATCTTGCAACAAGCCTTGATTCAGTTGTTATGTTGGATGCTGTTCCTCCGACGTGGAAAGTACGGAGAGTAAGCTGTGTTCCCGGTTCACCGATACTCTGGGCAGCTATTACACCAACAGCTTCTCCCTTCTGTACCATATGTCCGGTTGCCAGGTTACGTCCGTAACATTTTGCACATACTCCTTTCTTTGATTCGCATGTAAGCACTGAACGTATTTCAACCTGCTCAATAGGAGAATCTTCAATTCTCAGGGCAAGTTCTTCGGTCAGTTCCTGACCTGCTTCAACGATCAGTTCACCGGTAAGCGGATGAAAGACATCATGTACTGTTGTACGTCCGAGTATTCTTTCGTAAAGTGATTCAACCACTTCCTCGTTCTTCTTGATGGCAGTGGCAACCAGTCCCCTCAATGTTCCGCAGTCTTCTTCATTTATTATGACATCCTGCGATACATCAACAAGACGGCGTGTCAGATAACCGGCATCAGCTGTCTTCAGAGCCGTATCGGCAAGACCCTTACGTGCACCATGTGTCGATATGAAATATTCAAGTACCGAAAGTCCTTCCTTGAAGTTGGAAAGGATCGGGTTTTCAATGATCTCAGATCCTGTAGCACCCGATTTCTGAGGTTTAGCCATCAATCCTCTCATACCTGAGAGCTGACGTATCTGCTCCTTTGAACCCCTGGCACCTGAATCAAGCATCATATAAACCGAATTGAATCCCTGCTTGTCATTTGAAAGCTGTTTCATCAGCGACTGTGTCAGCCTTGCATTGACATGGGTCCAGATATCAATTATCTGATTATAGCGTTCATTATTGGTTATAAAACCCATACTGTAGTTGCTGAGAACTTCATCTACCTGATCATATCCTTCGGCAACAAATTTTATTTTCTCCTCCGGAATAATAACATCATCGAGATTGAAAGAAAGTCCTCCCCGGAATGCTGAATAGAATCCAAGATTTTTGATCGCATCGAGGAAATCGGCTGTTTTCGCCATTCCTGACAGCTTAAGTACCCGGCCGATAATATCTCTGAGCGATTTCTTTGTAAGCAATTCATTTATAAATCCAACCTCTTCGGGAACAAACTGGTTGAAAATGACTCTTCCGACAGTTGTTTCGATAATATGACTGACGAATTCACCATCGATACGGTCCTTTACCTTCACCTTTATAATTGCATGAAGATCAACCTTATCCTCATTATAAGCAATGTTCACCTCTTCGGGTGAATAAAATGTAAGACCTTCTCCTCTTACTTTTTCGGTATCCGTGCCCTTTTTCCCTTTGGTCATGTAATAAAGACCAAGCACCATGTCCTGCGACGGTACTGTAATAGGTGCGCCGTTGGCAGGGTTAAGGATATTATGTGAAGCCAGCATCAGCATCTGGGCTTCAAGTATTGCACTGTTGCCAAGCGGAAGGTGAACGGCCATCTGGTCGCCGTCAAAGTCGGCATTGAATGCGGTACAAACCAGCGGATGAAGCTGGATTGCCTTTCCTTCAATAAGTTTTGGCTGGAATGCCTGAATACCAAGTCTGTGAAGTGTAGGTGCACGGTTCAGCAGTACCGGATGTCCTTTGAGAACATTTTCGAGTATATCCCATACGACAGGATCTTTCCTGTCAACTATCTTTTTAGCCGATTTGACTGTTTTTACAATTCCTCGTTCGATAAGCTTCCGGATGATGAAAGGCTTGTATAGTTCAGCAGCCATGTCCTTCGGCAACCCGCATTCATGAAGATTAAGTTCAGGTCCGACAACTATGACCGAACGGGCTGAATAGTCGACCCTTTTTCCAAGCAGGTTCTGACGGAATCTTCCCTGTTTGCCTTTCAGACTGTCGCTTAATGATTTAAGAGGTCTGTTC
>CAYQZL010000262.1:0-4545 GCA_964421975.1 uncultured Rikenellaceae bacterium | reverse complement strand
GTGGCAGTCACCGATACCGGAGCCTCCTCATTGATAAGCCAGCGGATAAGATCCAGATAATGAACTCCATTGTTGCTTATCTGGTTAGCATAATCTTCCCACCAGCGGAATTTATACGGGGCAATATTATACTGATAAGGTCTGTAAGCTCTTGGTCCCAGCCATGCATCCCAGTTAAAGTCGGCAGGTGGATTTTCAGGCTGCATTTTGCCGATCCCTGATGGATACATATTGCTCACATGACATGCAGTAGCATATGTGACTTTACCTATTTTCCCGGCAGGGATATCTCTGGCAAGCTGAAGGAATGTTGAAGCTCCTCTTCTGTTAAGGCCGACAGTGACGACCTGCTTACTGTTCGCGGCCGCGTTTACCATTGCACGTCCTTCCCTGATGGTTTTGGAGAACGGTTTTTCAATATATACGTCTTTGCCGGCCTGGATGGAATGGATTGTCTGAAGTGCATGCCAGTGGTCGGGGGTGGAAATACATACTGCATCAATACTCTTATTTTCGAGCAGTTTACGGTATTCGTTATACCTTTCAACCCTGTTCGGAAAAGTCTCTCCCATCTTTGGTATCTGGCCGGGCATATCCCTGATATACCGGGATTCAACTTTCGACCGGTCGCGTGTAATGTAAGGTTCATAAATATCGCACAGGGCAGCAATTTCACAATCCTGCATACTCATAAATGTTGCAAGCATCTGGCTGCCACGGTTACCTACCCCGATAAATCCGACCCTGATCTTCTCATTTGCACCTGATATCCTTTCATAGTTAAGTGCATTCAGACCGTTTGCACTCAATGCGATCCCTGCAGTTGCCATACTGGTCTTCTGAAGGAATCTTCTGCGTGATGTTTTGTTATTCATTTCACTCATATTGTTATTTTTATAAATCCTCAATCTTGTATTTATCAATCAGTTTTGGTTTAGGTCTTATTACTGAAATATTAATAGTATCAAAAACATAACGTGCTGTTGTAATCCCGTCGCTCACAGGTTCTATTCTGACAGAACCGTTTTCCCAGACGGACTGTGCCGTAATGACCGGATTATAACCATTATTTTCCACTGCTTTTACATCAGATCTGAACAGAATTGCAGGTTGTCCGTTGCTGAATTCATCTTCCTGTAATAATTGACTGTCGAATTCAGGAAATGCTTCATTGAAATCACCTGCAAGGTTCATTTCTATCCAGCAGATCCATTCCGATTCAGGTTTTACTTCAACCCTTACAGAGAAGTAGTCTGCTTTTGGTGTTGCGCCACTGACAACCAGATCATCTTCCCTGCGGGTTCCGGAAGAAACTGAGGGATTGCCATTACCTTTAAAGAGCCTGAACCACTGAGGTAATGCCACAGGTACATTCGCCTTCCCTTCCCAGTCTCCAATAGCAACCCTGTGAGTAACAAAAACATTTTTCAATTCATTTGTCACCGGATTTTCCAGCCATATCGCGAATTGCGGAGGTTCGGCAAAAGTCGATAAGTGAATGAGTTTCTTATTCTGGTGTATATCAACCTGGATAAGAGTCCGGCCCCATGTCCTGACTATAAGTAATCCGGCAATAAGGGCAATCAGAAGAAAAGCGACAGAAGCAAAAATCAATGATTTCCTGAAAAACTTTGTCCTGATAAAACCGATCATCTTACACTATTTCAGGAATTTCGTATTCTTTTCTGTAAGTCCCCACGGATATAAGGTTGGCTTCATCCGAATTTTTAACGATTTCATTTTCAGGATCGTAATACAATTGTTTTTCCCCGGTCCTGTATGAAAGGTTTGCCAGGTGAACAAGTGTCGCACTTTTGTGTCCCTGTTCTATATCGGAATTAGGGACTTTACGTGTACGGATACACTTAATAAAGTCCTGCTGATGGACCTCATCCGGGAAATACCCATAGTCCTGGGCAATTATCTCCGAACCTGATCCAAGCACCTGCCAGCCTGCTCCATGGCGGCCAAGATACATCATTCCTTCTGTTCCGTATATCTCCATTCTGTCGCTGTTGAATGGCCAGTTGGGGAAGAGGTTGCCATAACGTATTTCAGGTGAAGCTTTCGACATATATTCTCCGTATATTGAAGCTTCAACTGTCATGGGGAATTCTCCGAAATCATAAGTAATTGTCTGGTTATCGGGAATATCCCTGTTATCTTCATAAAGTACACGGCCCCCGGCACAATAAGCAGATCTGGCATGATCGGGATCACCCAGTACCATTCTGGCCAGGTCAATTACGTGGCAGCAGTCTGCCAGCGGTAATCCGCATGAGTATGCCCAGAATTCATTATAACCCTTATGGCGGCTTACATTATAGGGTACAGACGGAGCCGGACCGAGCCACTGGTCCCAGTCCAGTCCCGGAGGAACAGCTTCATCTTCCTTATAGATCCATGGTTTATGACCCGGAAGCATGCAATAAGCTTTTACCACAACGATCTTACCAAGCTTACCGCTTTGAATATAGTCGCGTGCAGAAAAATTATATGGAGCGCTGCGATTCTGAAATCCACACTGTACTATCCTTTTGTATTTATCTGCAGCCTCTATCATTTTTCTTCCTTCAGGAATGGTCATTGAGATATTTTTTTCGACATAAACATCTTTTCCTGCCTGACAAGCGCGGATAGTCGCGAGGGCATGCCAGTGTTCGGGAGTACATATGACAACTGCATCAACATCCTTGTCATCAAAGGATTTTCTCATATCTCCTATTCGTACCGGTTTGTAATTCTGCTGTTTTTCAAGTTCATCAATAGCCCTGCCACCTCTTTCTTCATCGACTTCACAAACATATTTGACCTCTACACCAGGAACACATTTCTGCATGCTCAGAATAACCTGGGTTCCCCTGCCACCGGCACCAATCAGTGCCAGTATCACTTTATCATTTGCATCTGCCATCATTTCAAGGATTTATATTAAACTTTTTCCGGTACTGTATAATTTTCACGATAATCATCTTTAAGAAGCTTATTTGCTTCTTCATCATCGATGAATTTTTCTTTTTCAGCGTCGAACAGCAACTGTCTGTTACCCGTGCGGTGTGCAATATTTGCCAGATGAGCCAGGGTAGCGCTCCTATGCCCCTGCTCAATAGTGCTGTTAGGTTGTTTCCTGTTTCTGACACATTCAATAAAATTAATCTGGTGTTCCCTGTCGGAATGTATTCCGCCCTGCCGGGCTACTATCTGTTCTTTTGGGCCATAAACCTGCCAGCCGCCTCCCTGTCGTCCCAGAAACATTACACCGTCGGTGCCATAGATCTCAATTCTGTCCGCATTTGTTTTCCACTCCGGAAAACGAGACGGATCCATTCTGATGTCGTTTGGTGTTTTTGACATATATCCGGTAACATTTCCGCTTTCACAGGTTATTGTAAATCTGTCATAGTCGAAAGTAATTGACTGAACTTCCGGAGTCTGCTGTTCAGAATTCCAGATATGTTTTCCACCCCATCCGTAAACAGACCGCGGGTGGCCAGGGTCTCCCATTACCAGGCGGGTAAGATCGAACTGATGAACCGCATCGTCAAGAAAGCCGGGACAGTAATCATAGAAATATATCCAGCCTTTTAGGAGTGCGGGGTTATATGGTCTGTAAGGAGCAGGGCCAAGCCAGGCATCCCAGACAAGGGTTTGAGGAACATCCTCCTCCGGCATCGGCATCCATTTGCTTACCGGAAGAAGATTATATATCCTTATGTGAACAACCTGGCCAAGTTTACCACTCTGGATATAATCCCTGGCGTCATAGTTATACTGACCACTTCTGTTTTGAAATCCCACCTGAACGATACGCCGGTATTTCTTTGCGGCTTCAGTCATTTTTCTGCCTTCCCATATTGAGTGAGAAGGACTTTTTTCGACATATACATCCTTACCTGCCTGACAGGCAAGGATAGTTGCCAGAGCATGCCAGTGATCGGGTGTTGATATATAAACAGCATCAATATCCCTGTCAGCGAACACCTCATGCATATTCCTGGATGTCTGAGGTTTATAGCCAAACTGTTTTTCAATTTCATTTGCAGTACGGGCAGAATTCAGGTCATTTACATCGCATATGGTCTTCACTTCAACCCCGGTATTTTCCCTGCAACATGTAATGAGAGTTGAAAGACCCCGGTTACCCGCACCTATCAGGGCGAGAACAACTTTGTCATTTGCACCCTTGCAGGATGGCAATAACAAGCCTGACGCCCCTATTGCCAAACCGGCTGTTCCGGTCAGCGAAGCGCCTATAAATCTGCGTCTTTTCATTAATATTTATTATTTTAGTTACTACTCCGGCAGAAAAAATCAGAATAAATTTAAATAAAATAATAATAGCAGGTATTGTGGATGTCAATAATATAAAACTGATTCAGTTTATAATTAAGTGGAGGTCGAACCAAAAAAATGTTTAAAGCTTAAATTAAAAACAGACAGATTTGTATCCAAAATTATGATGCTTAAAATTTAAAATTATTAATTTTGTTGGGTGTTGATTAATATAATTTAATCAACTTTCTGTAAATCAATACCATTCCACAG
>CAYQZL010000261.1:0-4628 GCA_964421975.1 uncultured Rikenellaceae bacterium | reverse complement strand
TGAAAATTATATTAGATTTTTGGCTAATATCTTGATAGTTTTAAATGCCATTTAAGAATTTACCATTTGATCATCTGATATGGAGGATCTGCTCAAGAAGCTTCTGGAAGCGGTCGAATCGGGAAAAGTATCCAGGAAATCACCATACCCATTTCACCTGAAAGGAAAGGATGGTTCATTTGAGCTTACTATGAGAGCTGTTGAACTTGGAATAAGTCCTCAAAGAATACTTGAGAAATCTCTGATACCTGCCATGGGCAGGGTTGGAAAGCAATTTTCAGAAAGAATAATATTTGTTCCGCAGATGTTAATGTCTGCAAAGGCGATGGGAGCATCCATGACTGTATTGAAACCATTTTTTATCAATGGTGCCATAAAGAATAAAGGGACCTTCATAATCGGTACGGTGAAAGGAGATTTGCATGATATTGGTAAAAACCTGGTTTCCATGATCATTGAAGGAGGAGGGTGGTCGGTAGTGGATTTAGGTGTTGATGTAAGGGCGGATCGTTTTCTGGAGGCAATGGAAAAATATCCGGGATCTGTCATCGGATTGTCTGCTCTTCTGACAACAACCCTGGCCAGTATGGAAAAGATAGTCAGAGAGATAAAGCTGAGGGATAGCAGAAGAACAGTAATGATAGGAGGTGCTCCTGTAACACAGGATTTCTGTGATAAGATCGGTGCAGATTTTTATTCTCCGGATCCACATGGAGCAGTGAATTATCTGGATCAGATTATAAAACAATAATAAATTATATCATGTAACTTGTTAATATGGAAGAATATATATTTCAATAAAATAAACCTTACCTGACCTAATAACAAATGCCTATGAAACATTTCAACCAAACCTTACTGAAAATTATCATTGAGCAATCCTGCTCATTCTTAAAAAGACAAGTGACCTCTTAAATGTCTACACTCAAAGTAATATTTTTATTTATGTCAAACTTAACCATGAGAGAAAATTGTAATTCAAAGCAAACATTTCCGAGGGATTCATATCCTGGAAAAGACTTTCATAATATGGGCAGGATTATGATTCTGTTCATTTTAATGTTAGGCATTAAATTCGTTGGAATTTATGCTTATGCTGACAGCAGAACGCTGACCATTAATGAAACTCAACAACAGATACGTATAAGCGGGACTATTGTTGATGAAAATGGGATTCCGTTACCCGGAGTAAATGTGGTTATTAAGGGTACAACTGTAGGGACTACAACGGATGCTGATGGGAAATATTCTATAGCGGTACCCGGACCTGATGCTGTACTGGTTGCTTCTTTTATAGGGTATGTTTCAGCTGAAGTACCTGTTGGAAACCGTAATGTTGTAGATATTACTCTTTCATCTGAAGCTTTAGCTCTTGAAGAAGTGGTAGTTGTGGGTTATGGTACACAGAAGAAAGTTAATGTCATCGGTTCTGTTACCACTGTCAATGCTGAGAATATAAGTGCCGCGCCGGTGAATAATGTTTCAAACGCTCTGGCTGGAAGGTTATCAGGTGTTATCGTTAAACAAGCCAGCGGACTTCCCGGAGCTGATGAAGCTCAGATCAATATCAGAGGGATAAACACACTTGGTGATAATAGTGCACTGGTTGTTGTTGATGGAATTGCCGGTCGCGATTTAAACTCAATAGCTCCCGGTGATATTGAAAGTCTGACGGTACTGAAAGATGCGTCAGCAGGTATTTATGGTTCAAGGGCTGCAAATGGTGTTATCCTTGTTACAACAAAAAGAGGTATCGAAAGTGCTCCTGTGTTTGAATACAGTTTTTACCAGGGATGGGAGACTCCCACATTATTACCTGAAATGTGTGATGCTGCAACCTATGCACAGCTTATAAGAGAAGTTGAAGGTTATCGCGGGGTAGCCAGCGAAAACATGATGTTCTCCCTGGAGGATATAGAAAAGTACAAATCCGGTGAATACCCCTGGACACATCCAAATACGAACTGGTTTGATGCAGCACTTAAAAACTATGCACACAAGGGACAACACAGTTTCAAGGTAACCGGGGGTTCAAGAAACATAAAATACTTCACTTCCTTTAGTAAGCAGACTGATAATGGTATATACAGTGCTAATGCAACAACATTTGACAGGTATAATATCAAGGCCAATTTTGATATTACTCTGAATAAATTCCTTAGCATTAATATAGACCTAAACGGTTCGGAGGAGGACAGGATGTATCCTACCAAAAGTTCTTCCTCTATTTTCGGCGCAATGATAAGAAATAAACCAACGCAGCCTGCCTTCTGGCCAAACGGACTGCCAGGACCTGATATAGAGTATGGAGATCAGCCGTGTGTGTCATCTTCTTTTGAAACAGGTTTCGATGATGATAAAAGGTTCCGTAGTCAGAATATGATGACAATCACATTCAAAGTACCATGGATTGAGGGTTTAACACTTTCAGGGAATTATGCATATGATATATTTTTCCAGAAAAGAAAGCTCTTTGCGAAGCCAATAACCTTATATTCTTTGGATCGCACAAGTTATTTTGCAGCTGGTAACACTGGGAAAGAAGATGGTTCGGCATTTCTGGTTGGTGCTTTAAGGGGAACCATTGCCGAACCCAGATTAACAGATTACTATTATGATACGAGAACCACTACAGGTAATATCAAATTAAGCTATGAAAAAACTTTCAATCAGGTACATAACTTAAACATGTTTATTGCAGCTGAAAACATGGATTATCAGCTTAATGGTATAAATGCATTCCGCAGATATTTTATGTCTGATGCGTTGCCTTATCTGTTTGCAGGCGGTAATGCCGAGAAAGATAATGGTTCCGTTGTAAGTATCGATTCGAGATTGAATTATTTTGGGAGAATGACTTACAATTATGCAGAAAAGTATCTACTTGAGTTTACATTACGCAGGGATGGATCACTGAGATTCTCTGAAGAGAGCGGTCGCTGGGGAACCTTCCCGAGTGTTTTATTAGGCTGGCGCGTATCAAATGAAAACTTCTGGAAGAACAATATAGATTTTGTCAATTATTTGAAGTTAAAATCATCCTGGGGGCAGATGGGTAATGATGCAGTATCTGCTTTTCAATATCTTACCAGTTACGGATTTGCAACAGGAATGGTTTACGACAGTGGAAAAAGCTATGAATCAGGCTTGCTTCAGAGTGGTGCACCTAATCCCAATATAACATGGGAAGTGGCCAATGTATTCAATCTTGGATTTGAATCTTACTGGTTTAACAGCAAACTTCAGTTTGATTTTGATTATTTCTACCAGAGACGTAACAATATCCTTGTAAAAAGGAATGCCTCTGTCCCGCAATTTTCAGGGATCAGTCTTCCTGATGAGAACTTTGGTATTGTTGATAACCAGGGATTTGAGACTCAGATCGGATTTTCCGATATAAATCCGGGGGGATTTGGATACTCAATTACCGGTAATTTGTCTTTTGCCCGTAACAAAATTGTCGAATATGATGAACCGGCTAGAAATGTGGCATGGCAGGTCAGAACAGGTCACCCTATTGGTGCAACCCTGTTATATAAATTTATTGGTGTATTTGATGATGATGACGATGTAGCTTCATATCCTCATGTAAGCGGTGCAAGGGGTGGAGATATTATTATTGAAGATTATGATAATGATGGTAAAATTACATCTGATGATCAGATATTGTTTGATAAAACAGGAAATCCGGAGTTAACCTATGGTGTTTCATTATCATTAAGTTATAAAAACCTGCGGTTACAGGGCTTGATTCAGGGTATTGGTTCCACATACAGGCAGATCACTTTCCCGATAATGGGAATGGATGGGAATTATATAACATATTATGCGGAGGGCAGATGGACCGAAGACAATAAAACTGCTGCAAAGCCAAGGATCTTCATGAGATCTGAAGAATATTGGAGATCAACCTATATTACAGATTATGATTATTGTAATCTGGCTTTTGCACGATTAAAAAATCTTGAGATTTCTTATACGATTCCCAAAAATATTCAAAAAGCAGTCTGGGTAAAGGATGCTCAGATATACCTGACCGGGCAGAACCTTTTATTATTGTATAACGCATTTAAAATGAATCAGGATCCGGAATTATCTTCAACCAGCAACTATCCTTTGATGAAAGTGTATGCTCTGGGGGCACGGATTGCTTTTTAATAATAAGTAAAAAAAAGTCATTATGAAAAAACATATTATAAAGAGTTTTTTAATTCTGTTGGTTTTATCAGCTGCCTGCAGTGATGATATCCTCGACAAAACCCCTCTTGATAAGTACTCTGATGCTACAGTATGGACCGACCCAAGCCTGGCAAGTGCATATCTGAATTACTGCTATGACAATATCGGTCATGGAATCAGGAATGAGTTTCTGACTTCTATTTCTGATGAGAGTTTTGTCTCAAGAGGAAGCAGTTCTCAACCTTATAATCTGGGGACTCTAAGCCCTGACAGGATAACCGGGACTTACAGCAATGTTTCCTGGGCTAATTTTGCTAATATTCAAAGGATCAACTTATTTCTGGATAATATTGACAACATATCTGAGAATTTTGATGAACCAAAGAAAACAACTGTAAAAGAGCAAACCGATCTGATGAAGGGAGAAGCTCTATTCCTGAGGGCATATA
>CAYQZL010000260.1:0-4637 GCA_964421975.1 uncultured Rikenellaceae bacterium | reverse complement strand
TCCCCCTCTCTCCTCATCTCCCCCTCTCCCCCTCACCTCACCTCATCTCCCCATCGTCCCTCGCGGCCAATCGTTCCTCCGTCTACTTATACTCGTCCCAGCTCTTGATTGCCAGCTGATCCTCACCCAGTCTGCAAAAGGCAAGGATAAATGCGCTTGCCAGTCTGGCATTGGTTATAAGCGGGATATTAAAATCGACTGCAGTCCGCCGGATTGAATAATCATTATCAAGTTCTGAAGCAGTAAGGTCTTTAGGTATATTTACAACCAGATCCACCTCGCGGTTGCGTATAAGTTCGATAGAATTCGGTGATTTATTTTCATCCGGCCAGTATGCAATTTCGGCATCAACACCGGCATTCTGAAGGAACAGACAGGTTCCCCGTGTCGCATAAAGTGTATGTCCTCTTGCCCTGAGAGCTCTGGCACTGTTCAGGAGTTCTACTTTTGACCGTGCGGGACCGGTTGAAAGAAGTATACTCTTACGGGGGATCTTGTAACCGACTGAGAACATAGCCTTTAGAATTGCTTCATAAAAACCCTCTCCAATACATCCGACCTCTCCTGTGGATGACATATCCACACCAAGCACAGGGTCGGCTTTGGCCAGACGTGAAAAGCTGAACTGGGGAGCTTTCACACCCACATAGTCGAGTTCAAATACCGATTTGTCGGGTTTTCCTGCAGGCAAACCAAGCATTACTTTTGTGGCCAGTTCTATAAGGTTGGTTTTAAGTACCTTGGATACAAACGGCATACTACGGCTCGCTCTCAGATTACATTCAATGACTTTGATCTCATTATCCCTGGCAAGAAACTGAATATTGAATGGTCCTGTGATATTAAGCTCCCTTGATATCTGTCTTGAGATTCTTTTAATACGTCTTACTGTCTCGAAATATAATTTCTGGGGAGGGAACACTATGGTCGCATCTCCGGAATGGACACCTGCAAATTCCACATGTTCACTTATGGCATAGGCAATTATTTCGCCTTCCCTGGCTACTGCATCTATTTCTATCTCCTTCGCATTTTCAATGAATTCCGAAACAACAACGGGATATTGTTTTGATACCCTGGCGGCAAGATTCAGGTAATGTGTAAGCTCATTCCTGTTAGAGACAACGTGCATGGCAGCTCCGGAAAGCACATAGGATGGTCTTATCAGGACAGGGAAGCCTATTCTGTCGACAAATCCGTAAATGTCGTCAATTGATGAAAGCTCTTTCCACCTGGGCTGGTCAACTGATAGATTATCAAGCATTCCGGAGAACTTATGCCTGTTTTCCGAGCGGTCAACAGAAACAGGTGATGTTCCCAGGACAGGGACTTTCTCATTGTAGAGTCGCATAGCCAGATTATTTGGTATCTGGCCACCTACGGAAATGATCACTCCTGCGGGTTTTTCAAAATCTATGATATCCATAACCCGTTCGAATGTAAGTTCATCGAAATAGAGCCTGTCGCATATATCATAATCGGTGCTGACTGTTTCGGGATTATAATTAATCATTACTGATCTGAATCCCTCTTTCCGGATTGTACTGATCGCATTTACCGAACACCAGTCAAATTCGACGCTCGATCCTATTCTGTATGCTCCTGATCCGAGTACGATTATGGATTTATTGTCATTCCCGCGTTCAATATCATTTTCACTTCCGCTGTATGTCAGGTAAAGATAATTTGTTACTGCAGGATACTCGGCTGCGAGAGTATCGATCTGTTTAATATAGGGGATAATGCCAAGGGATTTTCTATGCTTCCTTACCTTCATCAGGTCCTTGTTGATCGAAGCACTGTCTGATCTCAGTACATGACGGGCGATCTGAAAATCACTGAAGCCGTAGATCTTCGCTCTTGATAATAGCTCGTCAGGAATTTTTTCTATTTCATGGTAAGCCGACAGTTCATTTTTTATATTTATAATGTTCCGTAGCTTGAAAAGGAACCATTTATCTATTCTTGTAAGTTCGTATATCCTGTCTATCGACATACCTTTTTCAAGTGCTTCGGAAATTGAAAAGATCCTCATATCGGTAGGTTCGGAAAGTTCCTTTTCAAGTTCGCCGAATTTGAGTTCGCGGTTGCCGGTGAATCCGTGCATTCCCATTCCAATCATTCTCAAACCTTTCTGAATGGCTTCTTCAAAATTCCTGCCTATCGACATTACTTCTCCCACACTTTTCATGCTGCTGCCTATGGCATGTGAAACACCTGAAAATTTATTCAGGTCCCATCGTGGTATTTTACAGACTATGTAATCGAGAGCAGGTTCAAAACATGCTGTTGTATTTTTAGTTACTGAGTTTTTAAGGTCATGAAGACCATATCCGACAGCAAGCTTTGCTGCAATGAATGCAAGAGGATATCCTGTAGCCTTGGATGCAAGTGCACTAGAGCGGGAGAGCCTTGCATTAACCTCTATGACGCGGTATTCTTCAGATACAGGTGAGAGAGCATACTGTACATTGCATTCGCCTATCACTCCTATGTGTCTGATTATTTTTATTGATAATTCTCTGAGCTTATGGTATTCACTGTTAGTAAGCGTCTGCGAGGGTGCTACAACGATACTCTCACCGGTATGGATACCAAGAGGATCAAAGTTCTCCATGTTGCAGACAGTGATACAGTTATCATATCTGTCACGTACAACTTCATATTCCACTTCTTTCCATCCTTTGAGTGATTCCTCTACAAGTATCTGACTGGTATGTGAGAAAGCCCTGCTTACAAGGGTGGTCAGTTCCTTTTCATCTGATGCAAATCCGCTGCCCTGTCCTCCGAGGGTGAATGCTGCTCTGATGATTACCGGATATCCCAGCCGGGAAGCAGCTTCAAGTGCTTTTTCAACGCCTGATACAGCAATGCTGCGGGGTGTTCTTATATCAATCTCTTCAAGCTTCCTTACGAATAATTCACGGTCTTCAGTATCTATAATTGCATTTACGGGAGTACCAAGAACTCTGACATTATATTTTTCGAATATACCCGACCTGAAAAGTTCAGTACCGCAATTCAGCGCAGTCTGCCCGCCAAATGAAAGCAATATGCCATCGGGGGATTCCTTTTGTATGACTTTCTCAACATAATGCGGGGTGACGGGAAGAAAATAGATCTTGTCAGCCAGCTCTTCCGATGTCTGTACTGTGGCTATATTGGGATTGATAAGAACCGTTTTTATTCCCTCTTCCTTCAGGGCCTTCAGCGCCTGGGAACCTGAATAATCAAATTCTCCGGCTTCACCTATCTTCAGTGCTCCCGAACCAAGCAGCACCACTTTTTTTATATCAGTTTTCATCTGCAGGATTTTCCGCTCAAAAATATAACAATTTTCTTATCAGGATTTGTTTCTGTAAAAATATGAATATATTTGCAACGAAAATGAATAAATATGCATAAGGCCGAAAGATTACTTACCATTGAAAAGATACTTGCAAATGAAGAGGTCCCGTCTCATGAAGTACTTTTAAATAAACTTAAGAGCAAAGGTATTTTATGTACACAGGCAACACTGTCGCGGAATTTGCGTCAGCTGGGTGCCATAAGAAGACCGGATCCCTCGGGAGGGTATAAATATGTTCTTCCGGAAAGCAGTACAGGCAATACGGTAAAATATGACCGATTGCAGGTATTGCCGGTCATAACAGCCATGATAGAAGCAAGAGGTATGATCCTTATAAGGACACTTCCGGGTAATGCAAACAATGCAGCGATATATATAGATAATGCATCAAGGTATGAGATAGCAGGTACAATTGCCGGAGATGATACGATCCTTATCATCCCGAGGGACGGGATCACGGGACAACAGATACATACCTGTCTTGAGATGATCATGCCCGGTTTACATGAGCAGCTGCAAAACAGATAATTATACATTTTATATTATTAATAAATATTCAAAAATATTAAAGATGAAAGAAAAGGTTGTATTGGCTTACAGTGGCGGCCTGGATACGTCGGTCATACTTAAATGGCTGATGGAAAAGGATTATGATGTGATTGCTTTTGTTGCTGATGTCGGGCAGAATGAGGATTTTGAGGAATGCAGAAAGAAAGCCCTGATGCTCGGTGCATCGAAGGTTATCATAGCTGATCTTAAAAAGGAGTTTGTTGAAAAGTATGTTTTGAAGGCAATAATGGCAAATGCCATATATGAAGACAGGTATTTGCTTGGGACAGCACTTGCGAGGCCGTTGATAGCCAGGAAGCAGATAGAGGTTGCACGGCAGGAAGGAGCTGTCGCAGTAGCTCATGGTGCAACGGGAAAAGGGAATGACCAGGTCAGGTTTGAACTGTGTTATTATGCTCTTATGCCCGGTGTTAAGGTTATTTCACCCTGGAAGGATAAAGAATTCCTTTCAGTTTTCAAGGGAAGGACCGATCTTCTTAAGTATGCATCGGAGAAAAAGATTCCTGTAAAGGCAAGTATTGACAAACCATACAGTGAGGATGAGAATCTGATGCATATAAGCCATGAGGCAGGGGTGCTTGAAGATCCGATGTATACTCTGCACAAGAGCATGCTGGCCAAAATGGTGATGCCCCAGGATGCTCCGGATAAGGAAACAAGGATAGTGGTTCAAGATCGGAAGAGCACACGTCTGAACTCCAGTCACCGCTCATTATCT
>CAYQZL010000259.1:0-4684 GCA_964421975.1 uncultured Rikenellaceae bacterium | reverse complement strand
ATGATCCTTACCCCTCCAACCGTTTAAGCCATACCTTTCGTAATTCGTCTATGAATGGCTGACAATGCTTAAAGAATATTTTATATCCCTGACACAGATAATTCAACCCCGGCTCACCATCCGGCGTTAGAATAAAACGGTTTTTGGGACACTCACCGTTGCACATATCCAGAACATCACACTCACGGCAATAACGGGGAAGTGAAAGTGATTTTGCCAATCCAAAAGAATGCTGTCTTTCACTGTCGAGAAATCCGGCAAGCGATCCTTCATTTATATTGCCGATATGATGATCTTTATCCACATAATGATCACAGGAATAAAAATCACCGTTATGTTCTACAACGGGGACGCCTCCGCAATTAACCTTAAAAATACAGAGTGTGTGTTCCTGGTTAAATGCCCTTCTTGAAGCTTCTTCAAATATCTGGATATTTATACTGCCGGCATCCTTATCGACCCATCTGTCAAAAATTTCCGAAAGAAATAAACCGAATTTATCTGCAGCGACAGTGTCGGAAGTTACACCGTTTTCCGAATCCGGATCCCGGTTCACCAGGGGAAGAAAAGTCATATATTTTGCATCCATTCCCCTGAAAAAATCATATACAAGCCCCGGGGCCCCGGCATTGTAAGAATTCACAACACATAACACCTCAGTAGTTATCCCGTATCTCTTCAGCAATTCATATCCCCTCATTACCTTTCTGAATGAACCTTTGCCATCCCTTCCCCTTCTGTAATGATCATGATATTCTTCCGGACCGTCTATGCTTATACCAGAGAGGAAATTTTCTTCTGCCAAAAATCTGAACCATACATCGTCACGGAGGATCGCGTATGTGTGTATACCGTTAATTATCCGTTTTTTCTCTGTATTATATTTCCTCTGCAGCCTGACAGCCTTTCGGTAAAAATCCAGTCCTGCCAGTGTCGGTTCTCCCCCATGCCATGAAAACATCACAACATCATCCGTTGTAGCTTCAATATGCTGGATTATGTACTTCTCAAGTAATTCATCACTCATCAGGGAAGATCCTCCGGAGATATACAGATCCTTTTTGCATAGGTAATAGCAGTAACTGCAACGCAGATTACATATTGCACCAACCGGTTTTGCAAATATCTGAAATTCCCTTGCCATTATAGTCTTTATCCTTTTAATCCTCTGGGCTTCTGAGCCGCTTCGCCGTTAAGCCTTTGCGCCTTTAAATCCGCTTTACCGTTGAGCCCTTGTGCCTCTTCGCATTTCCAAATATGCCACAAAGGCACTAAGACACTAAGATACAATAAGTTAATATTTCAATTGCTGATGCCATTCAATTAATTTATCATCACTGCTCTTTCTGAGGTCTGTGCGGATCCTCCAGTCCATTGGGTAATAATTGTTTATCCTGGATCCGATATTGTTTATTAATCCAAGGTTCACACTGTCATAACGCACTATATTCCATCCTGACTGCGATTTTTCCGGGGTAAATTGTCCCCGGCTGAGAAAGACCTGAGCCTGATCGAGACTGAGATCAAGTAAGGGGTAAATTTCTTTCTTACAATTGACTGATAATACCAGGTCATGCAGGGGAACATGATTTTGGCCCCCGGGAATATTCATCATTTTAAAAAGACGTGTTCCTGCTTTAACAATCCTGAGTACATCTGAAATTCTCCTGTAATCACTGTAAGTGCAGGGCAGAGCTATTATTTCATCATTATATTTAAGCAGTCTGTCTGTCACGTTATCAAATAAAGCGGAAGCGATAATAAGCTCATTCCTGCTTATCCCGGCACTGCCATCAGCTTTTACATTTTGTGACTTTCCCGACAGTTTTTCCTTTTTCCTTAAAACCGAAATAAAAAAGCCTTCACCCCTGATATTCCCCGGGTAAAAGCCGTACCCGTATATTCCTTTATGATCAATTTCAGTTATCCCCTTAAATCCTGACAGATCCATTTTAATTGATTCTGTTCTGGCTTTTTCAGACAGCCAACTGATATTCTCTTCATTTTCGGACGGATTAAATGTACATGTGCTGTAAATTAATATACCATTCTCTTTCAAAGCCGGCCATACATCCATTAATATCCTTTTCTGTCTAACAGAACACATTGCTGCATTTCCCTCAGACCATTCATTTCTTGCAGTGAGATTTCTGAACATACCTTCGCCTGAACATGGGGCATCTGCAAGAATTATATCAAAAAAGCCCGGAAGGCGTCCAAATGAAGAGGGATCACTGCGTGTAACAATAACATTCGGGATTCCCCATCTGGTAATATTTTCTATAAGGATATCCGCCCTGCTCCGGATGACTTCATTTGACACTATCAGACCCTTTTCGCCTGTAAGTGTAGATAAATGAGTACTTTTCCCTCCCGGTGCACCACAAAGATCGAGTATTTTTAAAAATTCACTTTCAGGTTTTACCTGCCTGAAGACCTGCTCAAGAATCATTCCCGATGCTTCCTGAGGATAATAGCATCCTGCATGGAACAGCGGATCAAAAGTGAATGACGGACGGTTGTCGAGATAAAAACCGTCATTACACCATGGGACAGGGCTGGAGTTTAAAGGTTTTTTTAACCATTTGCACCGGTTGATCCGTATAGTTACAGGGGAAGGCTCGTTGAGTGCTCTGATAAGCTGTTCACTGTCGATATAATTTTGTTTCTCAATCCTCTTTCTGAAAGCGGGCGGGAACATTATTTCATTTCTGGCTTTTAGGTTTGCCGGAATACTTTTTCCACAGATAATAAACCGGTATACCCAGTAAGACAATTATCAATCCGGGAAATGTATATTTCGGTTTATATATCAGAAGAATTATCATGATAGATACTGTTGTCAGGATATAGATCGCAGGTATAACAGGATATCCGAATGCTTTGTAAGGACGGGGGATATCCGGCCGTTTGAATCTGAGAACAAAAATAGCAAGGATGGTGATGGTGAAAAAGATAAGTACTGCAAATATCACATAATCAAGCAGGTCGCTGTATGTACCGGACAGGCAAAGTAATACTGACCATATCCCCTGAACAACAAGTGCAAAACCCGGAACACCGAACCTGTTGATCTCTCCTGCTTTCTTAAAGAAGAGACCGTCATGTGCCATAGCATAATAAACACGCGGTGCAGTAAGAATAAGACTATGATTACAGCCGAAAGTGCTGATCATTATGAATATTGCCATAACGATTGCGGCATAATCGCCCATAATGGCATGCATTGCCGATGTGGCCACCCTGTCATCAGTAGCGAACTGAATACCCCTGCTCATTACATCTGCTCCGTCAGGAGATCCGTGTAAGGGAAGGATGCTGATATATATAAAATTAGTAAGAAGGTAGATAAAGGATACAATAAGAGTTCCGTAGAACAGACTGAGCGGAATTGTTCTTTTGGGATTGATCACTTCTCCTGCAATATATGTGACGTTATACCATGCATCAGAAGCAAAAAGAGAACCCACAAGTGCTGTTCCAATAGCTGCAATAAGTGCAAAACCACCCAGGGAACGTATTATATTATCTGATCCTGTCTGACCTGCCTGCCAGAATACCTCCCTGTTTATCTCCAGTGCATTGCTGCTTTTTAATGCAAACAGCCCGATGATTATAAAACCTGCCAGCGCAATAACCTTTGTTGAAGAGAAAATGTTCTGGACAGTCTTTCCTGTCACTATACCTCTGGTATTAAGCCATGTAAGAAATGATATCATTGCAATTGCCACAACCATTGTTGTATTAATCTTCAGAGGTCCTGCATGCAAAAGAATATTTGACTCGGATATCCATGGAAAAAGAACACCCGAGAATTTCGCGAACGCTACCCCTACTGCAGCTATGGATCCGCACTGGACCACCAGGAATGTTGTCCATCCGAAAAGAAATCCGACAAGGGGATGATAAGCTTCCTTAAGATAAACGTACTGTCCGCCTACATGAGGCATCATCGAAGCAAGTTCGCCATAACTGACAGCACCGATAACTGTAATGATCCCTGTTATGAGCCATACTACCATAAGCCATCCGGGAGAACCTACGCTGCGGGCAATATCGGCACTCACTATAAAAATACCCGAGCCGATCATGCCACCGGCAACAATTGATATCCCATCGAAAAGGTTTACACGTTTTTGCAGCAGATGATTTTCTGACGACATATTTTTTTAATGAGTAGGGACAAATGTAATTAAACAATTGAAAAATATTCTAAATATGGCTAATTTTAAAGCTCATTGTTTTCCACATTTCCAAACTGATCAAAAATTATAAATCCTTAAAATCATGAAGAACATAATTAAGAAAACTATTTTCCTATCGCTTTTATTTACAGCTGTTTATCTTAATCTGCATTCACAATATGGCACACCGCTGATAAAAGTTATAGTAGCGCCTGACCATAAAGACTGGATGTACAAGGCAGGTGAAACAGCCAGATTTTCTGTCCAGGTCATTCAATATGGGAATCTTCTCGAGAATGTCACAGTCGATTATGAAGCGGGTCCGGAAATGCTTCCCGATATCAAAAAGGAAGATGTGATACTCAGGAATGGTAAAATGGAGTTTTCAGGAACTATGAAAGTCCCGGGATTTTATCGTCTGAGGGTATGGGCAAAAGTAGACGGACGCAGATATGAAGGTCTTGCTACCGCAGCTTTTGAACCTGAGAAAATTCAACCAA
>CAYQZL010000258.1:0-4863 GCA_964421975.1 uncultured Rikenellaceae bacterium | reverse complement strand
ATCCCTCCCTCAAGGGGGGAAAACTAAAGAAGAATCCCTCCCTCAAGGGGGGAAAACTAAAGAAGAATCCCTCCCTCAAGGGGGGAAAGGTTAAAGGAGAATACTTCAGAGGGGAAAGAAAAATGTTTGAAATAACTTATAAGAAAATAAACCATGAATAAGAAACTCTCAGGATTACTGATTTTTGCATTTTTCCTGACCACGGCATCAGGACAATCCTGGATCAGGATCAACCAGCTGGGATATCTTCCCGAATCCATAAAGGTTGCTGTCTTCATTTCAACTGATGAGTCTTTATCGAAAGAATTCACGGTTCATAATGCAATAACCGGAGCTGTTGTTTTTAAAAACAAAGCACGGAAATATCCCGGGGAGGAATGGGGAATGAGATCAGCCGCACGACTTGATTTTTCAGCTCTGGACATCCCGGGTGGTTATTTCATCAGGTTAGGCAAAACAGTATCCGAACCTTTCCGGATAGCAACCGATGTTTACAGAGGTACTACCGACTTTCTTCTGAAATATATGAGACAGCAGAGATGTGGATATAATCCGTATTTCGCCGATTCCTGCCATACTCATGATGGAATTATTGTTGATCATCCTGAAAAGACAGGACAATACATTGATGTTACAGGGGGTTGGCATGATGCCACGGATTATCTGCAGTATGTCACTACTTCTGCAAATGCAGTTTATCAGATGCTTTTTGCCTACAGGAGAAATCCTTCTGTTTTCGGAGACAAATACGATGCATCCGGAGATCCCGGAAGTAATGGAATTCCTGATATCCTTGATGAAGCGAAATGGGGAATTGACTGGCTTCTGAAAATGAATCCTGACAGCGGAGAAATGTATAATCAGATAGCTGATGACCGCGATCATGTCGGCTTCAGGTTACCTGCAGGGGATAAGGCATTTTATGGTTTAGGGGTTCACAGACCCGTATATTTTGTAACGGGCAAATCTCAGGGATTATCGAAATACAAGAACAGAACAACAGGAGTATCATCTACCGCCGGAAAATATGCATCTGCATTTGCGATCGGTGCGGATGTTCTCAAAGATATTGACAGGACGCTTGCCGGCAATCTAAGGGCAAAAGCCGAAGATGCATGGGAATTTGCACTTACCGATCATGGTACCACCCAGACTGCCTGTACTGTTTCGCCATATTTCTATGAAGAGGATAATTATGTAGATGACCTTGAACTTGCTGCATGGGAGCTGTTTCAGCTCACAGGTGATTCTGCCTATCTGGTCCGGGCCGATTACTGGGGAACGCTTGAACGGATATCACCCTGGATTGAAATGGATACAGCCCGTCATTACCAGTTCTATCCGTTTGTAAATCTGGGCCATGCCGGACTGGCAAAATCCGATACACGATTTTCGGACAAATACCTTTCATTTATGAGACGGGGACTGATGATGATGGAAGAAAGAAGAAAGGATGATCCTTTCATGGTAAAAATCCCTTTTATATGGTGTTCAAACAACTATGTTACCGCTGCTCTTACACAACACAGATTATATTCAGAAGCTTCCGGGGATGAGCGCTTCAGAGAAACTGAAGCTGCTCTCAGGGACTGGCTTTTCGGTTGTAATCCGTGGGGCACCTCAATGATAACAGGTCTGCCTGAAGGTGGTGATTATCCGCTTTATCCTCATTCATCCCTGACTGTTGTAACAGGTGAAGTTCCAGTGGGCGGACTGGTTGACGGACCCATTTACAGAAGGATATATGATCAGCAGCTGGGTTTGAGTCTTACACGGCCCGATCCATATGTCCCGTTTCAGAACGGGAAAGCACTTTATCATGATGATATCGGGGATTACAGTACAAACGAACCGACGATGGATGGCACTGCCGATCTTACAATTTATATGTCTGCACTGGAGAATGAAGGTATCCGCCAGGCAGGAAGTCTTCAGTCAGAAGTTATTGATGATCATGGCGCCATGATAAGAAAAAACAATAATAAGGAAATTTATCTCCTTTTTTCCGCCGATGAGTTTAATGACGGATTTAATCATATACTTGATGTTCTCTCTGGAACAGGATCGGGCGCTTCATTCTTTTTTACCGGTAATTTCCTCAGAAACAATGTAAATGATAAATATATACGCCGGATCATTTCGGATAAGCATTTTATCGGACCACATTCGGATAAGCACCTGCTTTATGCTTCGTGGGAAAAGCAGGATTCATTGCTTGTAAACAAGGAGCAGTTCATTAGCGATCTTAAGGCCAATTACAGGGAGCTGGCGGGTAAGAAGGTCAGACAACCTGCAATACCATATTTTCTTGCACCATATGAATGGTATAATTCCGCTATTGCTTACTGGGCTTCATCCCTTGGGGTAAAACTCATTAACCTGACTCCCGGGACTGGTACCAATGCCGATTATACTACACCTGATATGCCTAATTACAGATCATCCGACGAGTTATTTGAAAGGCTTAAGAAATTTGAAGTTACAGATCCTGACGGACTTCGGGGGGCAATGATTTTAATTCATCCCGGAACTCATCCTGACAGAACGGATAAGTTATATTTGAAGCTTGAAGAAATAATCAAATTCTTTACATCAAAAGGATATACATTTAAAAGTTTAGAGAGCTGATATATGGAACGAAAAAGCTACCGTTCTCCATGGGCTTGGGTACCAACACTCTATTTTTTTCAGGGGGTGCCCTACAGTATCGTAATGATCACATCTGGTCTTATTTACAAGACAATGGGTATCTCCATTGCTTCCTTTGCATTCTGGACCAGTCTTTTATATCTCCCCTGGGCAATCAAGCCCTTATGGAGCCCTTATATTGATGTGGTTTCCACCAAGCGTAACTGGGTGGTATGGACCCAGCTCCTGCTCGGAGTGGCTTTTATAGGAGCGGGTATCGCCATGCCTGTATCATTCTTTTATCCGGTCACTCTCGCCATTTTTGCAATAATAGCCATCTCTTCGGCTAGTCATGATATAGCAGCAGACGGATTTTATATGTATGCCCTCGATCAGCACAAACAATCATTCTTCGTGGGTATACGGACAACATTCTACCGTATCGCAATGCTTACAGCTCTCGGTTTGGTACCGGTCATTGCCGGCCTTGTTCAGCAAAACACAGGACTCGGATCAGTAACATTTGAAGCCATTTCGGTACCGCCTGAGGAATATGTACCGTTTGATCCGTCAAAGATCAGCATAAAAGAAACAGAAGGAGAACCAGAGGTAAGTATCTTTCCTGAGGATCTCAAAATACCGATGTTCATACCAGGTAAATCGGAACAGGACTCTGCTGTAATTTATATTGCTTTGTCGGCACCTCCTGGTGAAGGTAAGACAGTCGTCGTTAATATCTCACGTAAAACCGGGACAAAGGACATAGATATTTCCTCAAGACAGACAGGCCGGTTTGAATTCAGTAATTCAAACTGGAACAGACCTGTTCCGCTTACAATTAAAGTAAACAGGAATCTTACCGAAAGAGCTTCTGCAGGATTCCTGATAACAGCGGGGAACATCGCTTTCAGCTGGACTGTAGCTCTGGGGATAATAGGATTAATCCTGTTATTATTGGCTATTTATAACAGGATCATGCTTCCCTGGCCGGCCGAGAATAATGATAAGGAAAAGATCGGCTGGGGAGTATACAAGGATGTATTTGTCTCTTTTTTTACAAAACCGGGTATTATACCTGCCCTGATTTTCTTTCTTTTTTACAGGCTCGGAGAATCGCAGCTGGTAAAAGTCGCGACTCCTTTTCTTGTAGATTCCAGAAGTTCGGGAGGTCTGGGACTTACTTCAGCCCAGTACGGGATAGCCTATGGTACAATAGGAATGCTTTGTTTAACCCTTGGAGGTATTCTCGGCGGAATAGCCGCTTCAAGATATGGTTTAAAACGGCTTATATGGATAATGGCAATCTGCATAAATCTGCCTGATGCCGTATATATTTATCTGGCTTATGTAAAACCTATGCCCGGAGATATCGGCATTTATGCGGCAATTGCACTTGAACAGTTCGGATATGGCTTCGGGTTCATAGCCTATATGCTGTTCATGCTTTATTATGTAGGTGAAAGCCGTTATAAAACGGCTGAATATGCTATTGGTACATCATTAATGGCACTGGGGATGATGCTTCCCGGAATGATATCAGGATCGGTTCAGGAACTGCTCGGATACCAGCACTTTTTTATTTACGTTTTAATTTGTACTATACCGGGTATGATTGTTATTAAATTTCTTAAAATTGATCCCTCATTCGGGATAAAAAAGAAAGAATAAAATGAAACTGGATTCACTCAAGGCTGAATTAAAAGGAGATCTTTTTACTGATAATATGCACAGGATCCTGTATGCTACCGATGGTTCGGCATACAGGGAACTGCCGAAAGCCGTTGTTCTTCCCAGGGACAAAGATGATATTAAAAAAGTAATAGCTTTTGCCAGAGCTATAAAAAGCTCGGTAATTCCCCGAGGTGCAGGCACATCACTTGCAGGCCAGGTAGTTGGCCCGGGTATAGTGATAGATGTCTCAAAGTATATGAATCGCATACTTGAAGTAAATCCTGAGGAAAAATGGGTTATTGTTGAACCGGGTGTGATCCTTGCCGAGCTCAATATGTATCTGGCACCTTATGGTCTGATGTTCGGTCCAGAAACTTCTACTGCCAATCGCTGCTGTATGGCAGGAATGCTTGGTAATAACTCCTGCGGAGCTCATTCGCTGATCTACGGAAGTGTGAGGGATCATATTCTGGAAACAGAGGTCATACTTTCCGACGGTACTGAAACAACATTTAAAGCACTTACCAGAGAAGAATTCCTTGAGAAATGCTCAGCCGATCCCGA
>CAYQZL010000257.1:0-4904 GCA_964421975.1 uncultured Rikenellaceae bacterium | reverse complement strand
GGAAGATTCGGATTTCCGCTCCGGTCAGCATATTCAGCATCAAAACAGGCACTTCATGGCTTTTTTGAAACACTTTATCTTGAAAATAAGAAGAACAACATCAGAACCTCAGTCATCATTCCCGGAAGAGTGAGAACAAGTATATCATTACATGCCCTCAATTCTGAAGGAAAGAAACATGGCAGGATGGATGAAGGACAGGCAAAAGGGATATCCCCGGAAAAAGCTGCCGGGATAATTATAAAAGGTATAATAAGGAACAAAAGGGAGATAACTGTAGGCGGAAGCGAACTTCTGATGCTCTATATCAGAAGATACTGGCCATGGCTCTTCTTCAGGATAGGAGATAAAATAAATTCAACATAAATAAACAAAACCATATGAATGATTATACAATTTCCGGCATACAGCAGATAGGTATCGGGGTAAGTGACCTGAAAGAGGCCTGGAACTGGTATATTGACATTTTCGGTATGGATTGCAGGATCTTTGAAGAGGAAGCTGAAGCAAAACTTATGCTTCCGTATACCGGTAACAAGCCGCAGAAAAGACATGCGGTACTGGCTATTAACCTGCAGGGAGGCAGCGGATTTGAAGTATGGCAGTATAAAGGAAGAGATCCACAACCAATAAAAGAAGAGATACGGCTTGGCGATACCGGCATACTGGGGTGTAAAATGAAGGTCAGGAATATTCAGGAAGCTCACACATTCTTCAAAGGGAAAGGAACGGTAATTCTAAACGATCCTTCCACAGACCCCTCTGATCAGAAAACGTTCTTCATGAAAGATCCTTTCGGTAATCTGTTCCAGATAACAGAAAGTAATGACTGGTTCATGAATACTGATCATATCTCCGGAGGACCATGCGGAGCCATAATAGGCGTTACGGATATAAACAGGGCCAGAAAACTGTATTCAGATATTCTGGGATACGACAGGGTTGTCTTTGATACCACAGGCACTTTCTCCGATCTGGCTGGTCTTCCCGGAGGAAAAGAAAATATCAGAAGAGTGCTGCTGACTACCTCCTTACCTTTCAGAGGACCATTCAGCAGGATATTCGGACGCAGCATGATTGAGCTTATCAGCACCGACCGTCCCGGCAAAAATACATATGAGGGAAGATTCTGGGGTGATCCCGGATTCATTCATATATGCTTCGATATAAAGGGCATGGACCAGCTGAAAAAGGTATGCCGGGAAAAAGGTTTTCCCTTTACCGTCGATAGTAAAGAGAGCCACAAGGGGAACAGCTTTGACATGGGTGAGGCTGCCGGTCACTTTTCCTATATAGAAGATCCCGATGGCACCCTTATCGAATTTGTTGAGACACTTAAAATGCCGGTCATGAAAAAACTGGGATGGTACCTTAATCTTGCAAACCGTAAACCCGAACCCCTGCCCGACTGGATCCTTAAGATGCTGAGATTCTCGAGAATAAAAAGGCTGAAGTGAGAGACTTTGCAAGCTGTAGCTTCCTTTGACCGCCGTAACAAAGTGAAGGTGGCAGCGAAGGCTTGTGAGTGATGAAAGGCTTTGCAAGCCGTAGCTTCAGCGAAGGCTTGTGAGAGATGAGAGGCTTTGCAAGCCGTAGCTTCAGCGAAGGCTTGTGAGAGATGAGTGGTGAGGCAGGAGCTTAGATCTCTGCATGCTGCTGAACATCACGGAATACCCGCATAATATTCTCTCCCCATATTTTGCTTATATCTTTCTTTGAATAACCACGGCGTAATAATTCGATGGTAATGTTTTTCATCTCTGCAACAGACCTGCAGCCGTCGACTCCGCCACCACCGTCAAAATCGGTACCGATACCAACATGATCCACACCGATAACCTGGACGACATGATCGATATGATCAACAACGTCTGATACTGTGGCAAGTTTCCTGTACTTGTTGTTTACTTCCCTTCTTTCCTGTCTGTATTCCTTTTTCTGATCTTCCGACAATTTAGTAATATCATCATATTTTGATTTCAGTTCTGTTAGTCTGGCTTCCAGTTCGGGATTTGGCTCAGGTGTTTTTATATAACTGCTAAGGATACATATCTGTATAACTCCGCCGTTTGATTTCAAAGCAAGAAGCATGTCATCTGTAAGATTCCTCGGGCTTGAACACAATGCCCTGCTGGATGAGTGCGAAGCTACCACCGGAGCCTTTGTCACTCTTATCACATCGTAAAAAGCCTCATCAGATATATGAGATACATCTACCATCATTCCGATTTTGTTCATCTCTTTAACAACCTCTTCGCCAAAAGCAGAAAGGCCATTATGTTCGGCCCCCTTTGCATCAGTTGACGAATCGCAGATATCATTGTTGCTTGAATGGCAAAGTGTTATATATCTTGCTCCAAGATCATAATACTCCCTCACCCTGCTTATGTCCTTTCCTATCGGATATCCGTTCTCAAGACCAATAAAAGCAGATATTTTATTTTCCTTTTTCAGACGGTATGCATCATCCGGTGTAACAGCAATTTCAGCCATAGAAGAATTTTCCTTCACATTGGAGTGAATTGCATCAAATATTTTCAGAGCCTGTTGGTGTACATTATTATAAGCAGTGTCATTTCGCGGACCCTGGCCAATAAATACTGCAAAAAACTCTGCATCCAGCCCTCCTTCATTCATCCTTGGAAAATCGACACAACCTTCATCATGTCTTAAACCAAGATCAAATCCGGAACTGACAAGACTCATCGGAGTGTCGCAGTGAGTATCAACGGTCAGAATATCCTTATGCAATTTGTCGGCCCTGCGTGCAAGATCCTCTTCATTGCTTCCGCATGATGCAATAATTCCGCTGAACAGGATGATTGATAATAATGCTCTCATATATAAAGCCGTTATATTGAATGCAATTTAATAATTTCAATTTCTGCATTATTTTAAATAAAGTTAATTTAACACAAATTAACATTACAAAAAGTCCCGCCAGCCGGATGGTTGACGGGACAGCCATGAAAAGAATGAAAAAATTGCTTTTTGGACAGTAAAAAGCTTCTTTAAAGTTTTGACACTTTATATTTTACAAAAAAACTATTATCTGTCATTTTCGAATGTAAAAATATATTAATCCGGAATATAAAACAATTATCTTGGAAGCTTTTTGATCAGTTTAATTAAAAGAGGGATGATAATATCATCAATCTGACAATATGCATAGCACTCAGAACATAATGAACAGGTACTCACTTACCATTCTGTCTGTTACAGGAGGGATCCTGTCAGGACTGGCCTGGTCTGACTGGTGTCCCGGACTTGTATTGCTTATAGCATTCATACCATATTTTATCATAGAGGATCACCTTTACAGAAATCCGCAGAGATTCAGCATGAGTTCTTATTTCACATATCTTCTTCCCGGATTTGTAATCTTCAATATAATGACACTTTCATGGGTCAGGGCTGCAAATATACCTGCTGCTATAGCCGTAATAACTGAAATGTCATTCCTGATGGCCTTTGTACTTTGGCTTGCACACGTAGTAAGAGTTAAAGCCGGCAATGCAGCAGGCTATTCAGCACTTATAACATTCTGGCTGGCATTCGAGTACCTGTCTCTCCATTCAGTGTATCTTTCACCATGGGTCAACCTCGGTAATGGTCTTGCAAAAGATATACTTTTTATCCAGTGGTATGAGGCAACAGGAGTGGCAGGCGGAACACTCTGGATACTGCTTTCAAACCTTTTCATTACTCTCTTTCTTGTCAGCCATAAGGCACAAAAGAAAATGCGGACCATCTGTGTTTCACTATGGATCGCCATCATAATAATACCGTCTGCTGCATCGGTAACAAGATATCTCACTATTGATATTTCAGGATCCGGAGGGAATGAGGTGCTTATCGTCCAGCCCAACATCGATCCGTTCAGCGAAAAATATACCATACCATTTAAAGATCAGCTCAGCAAGGCACTGGAAATGGCCGGGAGCGGTATAACAAGCCGGACAGACTGGCTCATCCTGCCCGAAACTATTATTGATGATCCTGTAAATGAGGCTGATGCCGGGAATGATAAATATGTTCTGACTTTACGTGATTTCGCATCACGTAATGCGGGCCTCAGCATAATTGCCGGCCTGGTAAGCTACACGGAGTATCCTGATGCTGTAAAAGCTCCGACAAAATCATCCAGAAAAACAAATATCTCAGATTTCTATGCAGATCATTATAATTCCGCATTTATGATAGACACGGGCAGCCACCCGGCAATTTATCACAAATCAAAGCTTGTCCCGGGAATAGAGATGCAATTCTCTGCCGTTCTCGGAAGACTTGCAGAAAAAATTCTGCCCGACATGGGCGGCACCATCTGGGGATACGGAACACAACCCACCAGAACATGTTTCACACATCCGGGAACAGGGCAATGTGTTGCTCCTGTAATCTGCTATGAATCGGTCTTTGGAAATTTCGTCGCAGATTATGTGAGAGAAGGGGCAGAAGCATTAATCATCATAACAAATGACGGCTGGTGGAAAAACACAAACGGATATTTCCAGCATCTGACATACGCATCACTAAGGGCCATTGAAACAAGAAGATCTGTGGCAAGGTGCGCAAATACCGGCATCTCATGTTTCATTGATATACGCGGAAAAAGAGTAAGCGAAACAGAATGGTGGACAGAAAACATTCTTAAAGGAACAATCAGTTCCGGAACAAAGACAACATTTTACGTTCGTACAGGAGATTATATCCACCTCACAGCATCGCTGACAAGCATCATTATCCTGATCTATATACTCATCCGGGAGCTGAAGCGAAGAAAAAAAAATGAACGGCTGAACTAAAAAATATGTATTAAAAAACGTATTAAAATACGTATTTTAATAGTTCTGTTATAATATGTAAAGCACAATGAAAATTTAATTCGTGAAAGATTCTTCGCT
>CAYQZL010000256.1:0-4932 GCA_964421975.1 uncultured Rikenellaceae bacterium | reverse complement strand
GGTAAACCTTTGCGCCCTTTGCGTAAAACCTTTGCGCTCTTTGCGGTTAAATCTTGTTTTTTTTACGTTAAACCATGTTTAAACCTCATGTTTTAATGGTAAAATTTTGCGCCCTTTGCGTAAAATCTCTGCGCCCTTTGCGGTTAAATTTTGTTTTCTTTACGTTAAACCATGTTTCAACCTCATGTTTTAATGGTAAACCTTTGCGCCCTTTGCGTAAAACCTTTGCGCTCTTTGCGGTTAAATCTTCTATCCTTTTCGGTTAAAAAAATCAGATATACCAATGTCTCTTATACCTGATCATCAGCTTCCCAAACCAGCTTCTTTCCGAATCCGAGCCTGTTGTCGGTATATTTAAGGAAGCTGATCTTTACTATCCATAATCTTGTTTCCATCAACATTGCGACAGGGAATCTCCTCAGATATGCATTCTTAGCTCTCGCAGCCAGTTTTCCTTCCGGTTCCGATACGGTCCCTGAAAACTGAATTCCCCTTATTTTGCCTATGATCCGGGTTTCAAGAGCTATTGTTCCCGCTACAGAATTATTCTGCATGAATTCCCTTCCATGCCGGGTCTTAATATCGGTTGTGAAAACAAGAGAGTTTTCTTCTTCAAGATAAACATAAAAACAGCTGGCACACCATGGGATATTGTCAACAGAAGTAGCTATTGTAAGCACGTGGTGCTTTTTCAGGAATTTTACTATCCTTTTATCAGTCATTTTTCATCCATCTGTGTATACCGGCATCAAACCCGGCAAGCGAAGCGATCCTTTCCACCACGGTCATTACCAGATCTTCAATACTCACAGGTTTCGAGTAGAATGAAGGTGTTGCCGGACACACTATTCCACCTGCCAGAGTGATCGTCTCCATGTTTCTGATATGAACAAGATTATATGGAGTTTCGCGGGGAACAGCGATCAGCTTTCTATTTTCCTTAAGCATTACATCGGCAGCCCTGGCAATCAGATCTTCCGATGTGCCGTTGGCTATTCTTCCGATGATTCCCATCGATGCCGGACAGATTATCATTGTATCATAGTCGGAAGATCCGGATGCAAAGGGAGCAAAAAAGCTTTTATTATCATATTCTTTTTCCGGAGGGACAGGCAGGTATGAACTGCCGGTCTCATATTTCCATATCTCTTTTGCATTATCCGAGAATACCACGGCAATTTCTTCAGGCGGATCCTTCATATTTCTCATAAGATCCAGAAGCTTCATGGCATAGACCGATCCGCTGGCGCCGGTAACTGCAAGAATGATCTTACGTCCTGATTTTTCCATAAGCAAAAATTGAATGGAGGATAAATGTAGTAATAAAGTTGTTCCCTTAAACATTGACATTTTTATTATCTTTGTCCGTTTTTTCAATGGACATAAACAAAAGTATCAGATGGGGAAAAAGTTTCCTGAATATAAGACGCTTGATCTGTCGCAGGTAAATAAGGATGTACTGAAGATATGGGATCGGGACGATACATTTCATAAAAGTATCAGGCAGCTGAATGATAAGGGTGAATTCATCTTTTATGAAGGACCGCCATCAGCAAACGGAATGCCGGGGATTCATCATGTTCTGTCACGGACTATAAAGGATGCCATCTGCAGGTATAAAACACAGTGTGGTTATGAGGTGAAGCGCAAAGCTGGGTGGGATACTCATGGTCTGCCTATTGAACTGGGTGTTGAGAAGGCTCTCGGAATAACAAAAGAAGATATCGGTACCAAAAAGATATCTATTGAGGAGTTCAATAAAGCCTGCCGCAAGGATGTAATGAAATATACCGATCAGTGGGAAGAATTAACCCACCGTATGGGCTATTGGGTCAATATGGATGATCCGTATATAACATATGATAACCGTTATATTGAGACACTCTGGTGGATCCTGAAGCAGCTTTATTCTAAAGGATATTTATACAAGGATTACACAATACAGCCTTATTCTCCGGCAGCCGGTACGGGACTAAGCTCTCATGAGCTGAACCTTCCGAACTGTTACAGGGACATCAAGGATACAACCTGTATTGCTTTGTTTAAGCTTATAAGGAATGAAAGATCGGAATTCCTGTATAACGATATTGATACAGACGAAGTGCATATAATGGCATGGACGACCACACCATGGACCCTGCCTTCAAATACTGCTCTTGCTGTAGGAAAGGATATAATATATATAAAGGTACGGAGCTTTAATCCATATACCGGTAATCCCATTACCGTGATAATCGCAAAGGACCTTCTCAATTCAATGTTCCCTGAGGCAAATGCAGGGTCGGATCTTTCTGAATATAAGTCTGGTGACAAAAAATTACCTTTCAGGGTCCTTGAAGAATTTCCGGGAAGCAGGCTGGAAGGAATGATATATGAGCAGCTTATTGACTGGGTAAGGCCTGATGAAGGAGCATTCAGGGTGCTGACCGGTGATTTTGTTACCACTGAGGATGGTACCGGAATAGTGCATATTGCACCAACTTTCGGGGCCGACGACTATAAGATAGCAAAGGAATACGGTGTTCCGGCAATGTTGCTTAAAATGAAGGATGGCTCCTTTGGTCCGATGGTCGACAGGAAAGGATATCTTGTACCCTTTGCCGATCTCGATGAGTCATTTTTAAAAGAAAGAGTCAATACTGATACTTACAGGGGTTTTGCAGGCAAACCTGTTAAGAATGAATATAATACCGATATTTCACAGGATACGGATACGCTGGATGTCGATATAGCTGTTATGCTTAAGCAGTCAGGAAAAGTATTCAGGATCGAAAAGATGGTTCACAGTTATCCCCACTGCTGGCGTACCGACAAGCCGGTCCTGTATTATCCGATTGATGCATGGTTTATACGTACAACGGCATTCCGTCAGCGGCTTATTGAACTGAATAATACAATCAACTGGAAACCTGCATCAACAGGTACCGGAAGATTCGGGAAATGGCTCGAGAACCTTGTCGACTGGAACCTTTCCCGTACACGTTTCTGGGGGACACCATTGCCTGTATGGATCACCGAAGACAAAAAGGAATCAATATGCATAGGTTCGGTCAGCGAACTGAAAGATGAAATAGAAAAATCTGTCAGGGCAGGATTCATGAAAAAGAATCTGCTTGAAGGATTTAAAGAAGGGGATAACTCAGCTGAGAACTATGAGAAACTGGATCTTCACAGGCCTTATGTGGATGAGATAATCCTTGTAAGTCCTTCAGGGAAGAAAATGTTACGTGAACCGGATCTTATCGATGTATGGTTCGACTCAGGTGCAATGCCTTATGCACAGTCTCATTATCCCTTCGAGAACAAAGAGATCTTCAGCGATTTATTCCCGGCTGAGTTTATTGCAGAAGGTGTTGACCAGACAAGAGGATGGTTCTTTACACTTCATACAATTGCCTGTATGATATCGGATTCGGTAGCATTTAAAAATATCATTTCAAACGGACTTGTTCTCGATAAAAACGGTAACAAGATGTCAAAGCGCCTCGGGAATGCCGCCGATCCCTTTGAGATAATTGAAGAATACGGTTCCGATCCGCTCAGATGGTATCTTCTTACAAATTCACAACCCTGGGATAACCTTAAATTTGATATTGAGGGAGTGGATGAAGTTAAAAGGAAATTTTTCGGGACACTCTATAATACTTATTCATTTTTTGCTCTTTATGCGAACGTGGATAATTTCAGGTTTTCAGAAAGGGATATACTGGTCAATGACAGACCCGAAATTGACAGGTGGATAATGTCATTGCTGAATTCACTCGTGAAAGAGGTTGGCAGATGTTATGCTGATTATGATCTGACACGAGCCGCCCGTGCTATTCAGGATTTTGTAATAGATAATCTTAGTAACTGGTATGTGCGTCAGAGCAGAAAACGTTACTGGGGTGGTGATTATGGTCACGACAAGATATCAGCTTATCAGACACTCTTCGCATGCCTTGAGACAGTCAGCAGACTGGCGGCTCCTGTTGCTCCTTTCTTTATGGATCAGCTCTTCCGCGATCTTAATATGACAACCGGAAGACATCACGAAGAATCTGTTCACCTTGCACTCTTCCCGGAACATGACGAATCCCTTATTGACAAAGATCTTGAGGAGAGAATGGATATAGCTCAGAAGATCTCTTCCATGATACATGGTCTCAGAAGAAAAGTGAGTATAAAAGTCCGTCAGCCTCTTGCCAGGATCATGATACCCGTCCCCGACAGCAGCTTCAGGGCAAAATTTGAAGCCGTAAGGGACCTGGTACTAACAGAAGTCAATGTCAGGGAAGTTGAATACCTTGATGATACTTCTGCAATACTTGTTAAAAAGATCAAACCCAACTTCAAGCTTCTTGGTCCGAAGTACGGGAAAATGATGAAAGATATAAGTAATGCTATTGCCGGACTCACACAGAAAGAAATAGCTTCATTTGAATCCTCCGGTACCTTCAGTCTGAATATTAACGGACAGCAGATCAGCCTCAGTCCTGGTGATGTGGAGATCATCTCGGAAGATATACCAGGCTGGCAGGTTGCCAATGAAGGCAGACTTACGGTTGCACTTGATGTCACCGTAACAGATGACCTGAGGTATGAAGGAATTGCCCGCGAATTCATAAACCGTATACAGAATATCCGTAAGGAGAGCGGCTTCAATGTGACCGATAAGATCGTAGTGAAAATTGAGGATCTCGATTTTGTGCGGGAAGCCGTCACGAGGCATTCCGGCTATATCGGTTCACAGACACTTGCCAGGGAGGTTGTTCTGGAAAAGGAGTTGTCGGGACGGAAAGTCAGGGAAGTGGAGATTGATGAGGTGGTAGTGAAGGTTGTTATCGATAGGGACTGATGTTCCGGTGAGTTGTGGTACGCGAAACGGATTGCTTCGTCGCTTCGCTCCTCGCAATGACGGTGCCTGCCCGATTAATTGTAGTTTACGATAAG
>CAYQZL010000255.1:0-4971 GCA_964421975.1 uncultured Rikenellaceae bacterium | reverse complement strand
GGTGACTGGAGTTCAGACGTGTGCTCTTCCGATCTTGCAATTGATGAAGATTCTCTCTCCAGGAAATCGGGCTTGTCAAGAGATACAATCTATAAATTCCTGGTCAAGCTGTCATCACTTAATATTATAAGGTATATCCCCGGGAAAAAAACTGCACTTGTAATATTTACAGAAGAGCGTCTGGAAAGGAAAGCACTAATGATATCTCCGGATAACTATCTGGCAGTAAGGGAAAAACATATCTACAGGATAAATAAGATGATCGATTATGCCGATTCAAATACGCGATGCCGCTCGGTAATACTTCTTGATTATTTTGGTGAGGAATCGGACCGTTGCGGGATCTGTGATGTTTGCCGTGACAGGAATGAACTGGATCTGAGCAAATATGAATTCGATCTTATCCTTGATGAAATTAAAGGGCTGCTTACAGCGAACAAGTATAATGCATACGACCTTGTCAGCAAGGTAAGTCTGCCCGGCGATAAGGTAATTAAAGTGGTGAGGTGGCTTCTCGACCATAATAAAATTATCCGTGATGATAATAACCTTCTCTCATGGAGGGAGCCGGATCTGTTTACGAGGTAAGATCCGGTTTCCGGCATCCGGCGACCGGCAATCCGGCGACCGGCGACCGGCTACAGGCATCCGGCTTCCGGCGACCGGCATCCGGTAATAGGCGTCAATCTGACGAAGTTATGCGGACTATCGTTTCCCCTCCTTGAAAAAAGGAGGGGAAAAAATAGTTCCCCCGACGCCTTATATAGAGAGCTTGCCAGCACCCTGCCCGCTGCATGCCGCACGCCTCATGCCGCACACCGCATACCGGATGCCGCACGCCCCTCGCCGCACACCGCACGCCCCTCGCCGCACACCGCACGCCGCATGCCGGACGCCGGACGCCTATAGTTCTGTCAGCTCAATATTTTTCCAGCTCACCTTGATTCCGCCGCCGCTGTGGATCTGAAGCATTATCCTGCCTTTACCCTGACCGATCTTCTGATCTTTGAGTTCGGTCATAAGTTCTCCGTTTAGCCAGGTCGTGACGACATCTCCCTGTACTTTGATCCGCATATTGTTCCATTCTCCCATTTTGAGAATATTTTCCTTCTCATCGGGAATTTCTGCAATCCATCCGCGGCCATAGGATTCATAAATACCACCTGTATTGTTTCCGGGAGGCGCCACTTCGACCTGCCATCCCGATATGGCGACACCTGTTTTAATATAGGAGCGGATAAATATCCCACTGTTTCCGTTGGCAGCCTGTTTAAAATCTACTGTCAGCTCATAATCATCATAATACTTTCTTGTTCCAAGGTATCCGTATTCCTTGTCAGGACCGCTTTCGCAAAACAGTTCACCATCTTTGACATACCACAATTCGGTTCCATATACTTCCCATCCTGTAAGATCTTTTCCGTTAAAGAGGGTTTCTTTTTGAGGTTTCCGGGGAAGTTCTTTGATCTTCATGTTTTTAAACCAGGTCCTGCTTCCATGATCCTGAAGCGCTATCACTCCGCTACGGGCTAGTCCGTATTCCGGGGCAAAATCCCATTTTCCGGCTTCTTTACGTGCGAACCAGTCATCTGTCCATGCTTCGTACTCCAGAAGTTTCTGATCATTGAGCCAGTATTCAACCTGTCCATTGTCGAAAACTATCTTTGATTTGTTCCAGTCTCCAACTTTTGCGAGCTGCTTTTTGCTGTTATCGGGAAGGTACATTGCATAATCTGCTCCGGCTTTCTGCCATTCCTCGAGCTTGTCAGGAAATCCGGCATCATCAATCAGCTGGTATTCAGGACCTGTAACATACGGAACCTTATATTCCGGACGTTCAACAACATGATAAAGCAGTCCGCTGTTACCTCCTTCAGCTATCTTCCAGTCGAAGGTGAGGATAAAATTACCGTACTCTTTTTCGGATACTATATATCCTGTACTGTCACTTCCGGTTCCCAGAGCTGTAAGTGTTCCTTTTTCAACTTTCCAGGGAGCTGTTACAACCCCTGATTCACCTTTGAAATCACGCCACCCGTCGAGCGTTTTACCATCGAATAATAATGTCCAGCCATCAGCGATCTCCTCGTCGGTCAGTTTGTTATCGGCTGGTTTGCAGCCTGAAATCAATAATCCTGATATCAGGATCATCAGCCATAAATAATTCTTCCGTTTCATATTGGTTTTATATTTAGTAGTGTTTGTTCAAAACTCTGTCGCAGTTCAAAATTGAGTTTGATAAAAGTAATAAAAAGTATAATAGAAACCCCTCGACCCTGAATCCTAAACTCCATTGCGGGCAACTTAAGAAATGCAAGAATAACGAAAACTATTGTATTTATCTGGAATGTAGCTAAATAACTTTCCCCTCCTTTTTCAAGGAGGGGTGGCCAGACGCAGAAATCTTCGGACCTGCAGAAAAATAATTTGTCTGGCCGGGGTGGTTAATTCAATTTTCTTTTTACTTTTATTTGAATGGATAACAGATACATCTTTAACCGAAAAAGTCTCAAACAACTCAGATCATATCTGAGAAATAATTCCACTTCTGCAGAATCTGCTTTATGGAATCAATTAAAGTCAAAAAATCTTGAAGGAAGGAAGTTCAGAAGACAACAAAGTATCGGTAACTATATTGTTGATTTTTATTGTCCTTCAGAAAAGCTGATAGTTGAACTTGACGGAGATTTACATGGAGATCCAATACAGATTCAGAAGGATATTTCAAGAGATAAATATCTTGAAGCACTGGGATTCACTGTGCTCAGGTTTGAGAACAGGTTTGTGTTTCAGGAACCCGAAATTGTTCTGAATGAGATCAAGAAGGTTTTTCGAAAAAGAATAAGTTTGGATTGATAAAACAACCAGCCCGTCCAGGGTTGTTGAAAACAGATTCAGATCAATTGGACTTTTTTCGTAGAATTAATTCAACCACCCCGGCCAGACAATTTATCTTTCTGCAAGTAAGATAAATTAGTAGTCTGGCCACCCCTCCTTGAAAAAAGGAGGGGAAACTTTTCTTCGGAAAACTTCGTTAGCTTGACGATTATGCCCCAAACCTGAACCATTCTTTGCCAGCCGAAACCTTAGCGAAGGCTAACCCTAAACCTAAACCTGAACCCGGAACCCTAACCCCTGGCATACGCCTTTATGGTTATGCATGTTCCGTCCTTACCCTTTCCATACGGACGAATGGTATATCTTCCGGTACAGGCAGGAACAATAAATACTTCAGTGTAATGAACAATGAACGGTTCAAACAGTTCTTCAGGGCTTTCGACGATCACTTCATCGCCTCCGACCAGACACATAACATTTACTGTTCCGTTTGTATCATGTTCCACCTTTTTGGTGAACCAGTGACGGCGGGTCTCAATGAATTCCTTTTCATGAAGGCCTGTTCTTTCTTCAATCCAGCCATTTCCTTCCGCGATCTTTTCGATACGGTTTACCAGGTTCTGTTCAGTCCAGATGGCAGTACGATCCCACTGTATAACATTCTTTGCATGTTCTATATTGATTGGCCTGGGTTTTCCGTCCATGCCCATCCTGCTCCAGTCCCAAAGCTTAAAAGTAAAAATATAAGGGGTTGCACTGATCTCAAGCACCATGCAGTTTTTTCCCGAACAATGGACAGTGCCTGCAGGAATGAGCATATGATCATGTTTCTTTACCGGCCATGTCTGAACATATTTTTCAGCATCAAATGGCGGTCCTCCTGCCTGAGCTGATTTCAGTCCGGCAATCATTGCATCCGGGTCAATATCTTCGCGAAGTCCAAGGTAGACCCTTGAATCCTTACCCGCGTCCACAAGGTAATAGCTCTCATCCTGTGTATATTCCATCCCAAAATTCTTACGGATATATTCAGTCAGGGGATGTACCTGCAAACTGAGATTTCCTCCTTCCATAGTATCAAGAAAATCGAAACGGATTGGAAATTCATCTCCAAAACGCCTGTAAACATCCTCTCCAAGGAGTTTCATGGGATGTCTGAACACAAGATCAATTGACGGAATCTCAACCAGATCTGCACCAAATTTCAGCAGAAGGCTGTTTTCTTCCGGTACACAGTTGAAGCACCATGCATAATTCGGTGATGTTTTATCAAGGCCACATACTTCTTTCATCCACTGACCACCCCAGGGCCCCTGATCGAAGTATGGTACCACACTGAAAGGTTGCCGGACTGTTTGTTGCAGACCTTCCATAACGGCTTTCCCTTCAATAAGTTTAGGTTCTCCCCGGATATTGGTGTCGAGAAGAAAATCCCATTTCTCAAAGAGTTGCTTTTTGAGACGGTCGCAGACCCTCCAGTCGACGAAAAAGCCCTGTTTGTATAATAATCCCCAGTCTTCACAATCACGGTTCGTCAATCCTATATTATCAACAAGGTGATTACGCATCCGGAGCTGGATTTCCCAGCGGGCCATATCCGCATAAACCAGCAGATCATATTCCTGTGATATAAGTGAAGCCCCATATCCGTAAATAACAATTACTCCTTTCGAAATTTCCCTTATTTCTTTACTGATCGTCCTGAATTTTTCCGCATCAAAAAAATCATTCATTGTCAGCCGGGTCATAAAGCCAAAAAGAGGATCATCCGTAACATCCGGATAAACAAGATGCGTGATCTCATCTTGTGAAAGCATTATTTCAGCAGTATTTATAAACCGGTCATACTTTATCCCGGACCGGATATTTTCCATAACTTCCTCATGGATAATGCCCTGATAAGTCTCAATTACAATCAGCTTTTTATTTCCAGGCAAAAAATCAATTTCCCGGTTCAGTTTTTCACAAACCGGCTTCCATCCCTTTGTTACCCTGAAGTTACTGTTCTTTACTTCTGTAAATGGTTTCAGGTTAAAATATGATGGTTTACTTAACCTATACATTATCAGTAAGTTTATTGAGATCGGAGAGCGTCGTGGAGGGAAAGAGTGTAGGATAGGGGGGTGGGGGAGG
>CAYQZL010000254.1:0-5035 GCA_964421975.1 uncultured Rikenellaceae bacterium | reverse complement strand
CGAATGAACCAGACCTGAGCTTGCGAAGGTCTGGTGAAATGAGGGATCTGTATCGGTAAAAATGCGTGTTACAGATGGTATCCTGTGTTTAATATTGACCACACTTGATTATATCGTCACGTGTTATACTGGTGCTACGATCTTTATAATAGGTTCTGTTTAGTCGTAAAGGAAGCCTCGCAGGAAATGCTGATGAAAAACTCTCAGTATTGGTTCTGTCAGATCGTAAAAGATGCCTCGCTGGCGCTCGGCATGACAGGACCCTTGGTATAACATGGGGGAATGGGCGGCGGGTCGCAGACGTAAAATTCCATTTAAAAAGGAAAGGCTGATCTGCGACCCGCCGCCCATTCCCCCCTGACCAAACAAATGACCTGTCATCCCGAATGAACCAGACCTGAGCTTGCGAAGGTCTGGTGAAATGAGGGATCTGTCAGATCATGGCCGATGCCTCGCTGGCCTCCGGCATGACAGAACCATGTGGATCAAAATGAAGTCGAAAGCATAAATCCTGGAAAATATATACATAAAACATAATTAAACGTTTCAAATATGTAACGAAAATAGTATATTTGCGTTATGTTAACGACGGATCAGGCGATAGAAAACCTTGTAAGCAAGAGAGGCTGGTATATAAATTCAGGCATGAATGGTTCGACCGCAAGGGTTTATAAGAAGAGGTTCCTTGAGAAGAAGCTCGACCTGGAGAGCCGCATCAGGCTTCTTGAAGCTTGTGGTTACAGACTCGTAAGGCAAATGCGATGGGAAGACCACAACATCGGTGGAAGAATACAAAGGGAACTTTTAAGGAAACTCAGACTCGAAAATGCATTCTGGTATGGAAGCCATTCAATTGAGGAGATAAGCGGTAAGGAACTGATTGAAAAAGTGCTTTTGTATCTCGACCTCCCTGATATTGAATCTCTTTTTAAAATTTTTTCAAAAAAGGTTATAAAAGACGTCTGGAAGGAGTTCATTATTCCTTTGGGATCACCATATTATAAACTGAATATTTTGTTTGCGTTTCTTTATTTCGATATACAAGATCCTGAAAGGTATATTCGTGATACAATAAATAAAAGACTTATCTCCTTGCAATGAACGGACTGGCAAAGAACACAGATCTTTTATTCGGAACACTGTCGGCTTTGCCCATCCTCAGTGATTTTACTCTGATAGGCGGTAGTGCACTGTCACTACAGATAAATAAAAGAAAAAGCGAAGACCTGGACTTCTGTAAATGGACGAATGACAGGAAAAAAGATAAACCAGAAGTTGACTGGCCTTCAATTGAAAAGGAGCTGATAACCATAGGAAATGTGACATCAAGGAATATTTTTGGCTTCGATCAGGTTAATTTTGTAATCAACAAGGTCCGGGTTACTTTTATGGCAAAACAGAATAACCTGAGTCCGGTAAAGAATCCGGTTAAAATCCTCAATAATATCAAGGCAGCCGATATATCTGCCATCGGTGCAATGAAAATTGAGCTGATCCTGAAAAGGAGTGAATTCAGAGATTATTATGATATCTATTGCATCCTGCGTGAGGGAATAAGTCTGAGGGAAATTGTTAATAAAGCTTCGGAATATTCTAACCGGCTGTTAAAAGTGAGAGATGCATTGAGCTTTCTGTCAGATGGCAAAAATTACAGGAAAGATAAAAGCTTCAATCTTCTGGAACCTTTTTACGAAATAGACAACAATGGGATTGAAGAATTTATGAGATCTGTGATAAAAAAGGAATTCTCCTTTCATCCCGAATGAACCGGAACTGAGCCTGCGAAGGTCTGGTTAAATGAGGGATCTCCATCGGTTATTTTGTCTTTTTTATGTGGAGTACCCAGTCTTTGAAATTGACCACGCCTGGATAATCTTCGGGACATTTTATCTCAATTAATGAAGCTCCTTTTATTTTACCCGATCGTGAATCAACATTGTTGACCAGATCTGTCCATTGATATTCAAACTCATCAGAGGTTGTAAGATTGCTCAGATCAAGTTTAACTGATCCTCCGTATCTCAGATAGAACAAGTATTCATTTCCAGGATCTGCAAGACAGAATGGGGATGGGTTTTCCAGAACAAATTCGGGATGAGGTTCGAGTTTCCACCATTCAATTTTCCGGAGGTAGTTACCCATGAAACCTACAGAAACAGCACCCGGGTAAATCAGGGTATTTACGCTGAGACTTGTATCCATTGGCCATGAACCGATACCGGTCGGCCTCTCCGGCAGATGTACTCTCCATGTATGTCCGCCTCCATAGGTATGACCTGCTGCCCCGGACATAACTGCGGACCATGCTGCAAACCTGACATCCATTGCAGTCGGATTTCCTTCAATGAATTCATACCATGGTTCCGTAACTACGACCGGTTTGGCAGGAGTCATTTTGTATGCTCTGGTTATTATTTCCGGGATCAGTTCATTGCACCACCTGGCATGACCGGTCTGACTCTGATTGTAATCGAGCCATTTCTGATCATGGACTGCCTCCGCAGTCGACCATTGAGGTGCTTCAGCGCCACCACTCCACATTGGAGGTGTGGGATGAGCTCCCGTTATTCTGTCGTATGGATCTTCATCTTTTATGATATTACCCACTTTGTTCCAGAAACTTAGGGGAAATCCGCCATAATTGTTCATATTATATTCTCCTGCCAGGACCCATATCACGTTATATGCCTGAAGCCGGTGTACTACATAGCGCCACCATCTGATAATATTCTCCTCACCAATTGATTTGTCAATACCTTCCCTGCTCCACCATGCATGTATCCATACAGTGATCCCTTTCGCATTCGCATACCGGATCATCTCTTCTGCCTTTCTTATCTGCTCAAGCTTTGGTTCCCTGAATGAAGGATCAAGAAGGGAACTTTCTCTTCCCCATCCATTGCCGGCAAAAAATAGCTGCCCTATATTATATCCCTGTTCTGCCCTGGTGTCAGCCAGCTTCCTGAATGATTCAAACTTTATCCGGCTGTTGGTCCAGTCCCACCATGTATCTGCTATCCATAAAACTGGTGTTCCGTCGCTGTAGGTGAAATACCTTCCCTTTCTGATCTCTGATCCGTTGACAACCATAAATCCTCTTCGGACGGGATTAATATTTTTCTCTTCTTCGCTCCACCCGCTGACAATCAATCTTCCCTTAATCCGGTTCATCTTCCTGTCCTGTGAAACAGTTTCGTAACTCCAGTTACCTTCGGCCGGTGGAGTAAACCGGATCTTCCAGGTATTATTTCCGTCCCAGAATCCAGGGACTTTTATGATTTTTCCCTGACTTCTGCCGTCGGTGCAGGTAAATATCGCCGTCAAATAAGGTTGATCTCCGGTTTTCAGGAATTCAACATACGGATTCTGAGTCTGAGCAATCGATTTCAGGGTGATTTCAAAAACCTCCCATGCCTTTATTGCAGGATCAGCTCCTTTTAGAAAAAGCGGGATAAGGAACAGCAGAAAGGAAAAAACAGTATTTATAACGGAATTCATAAATAGAGATATTAAGGGAATAACAATTTGAATCTGCTAAAGAATTTTTTTTTGCCACGAAGGCACTGAGACACAAAGATGCACAAAGAATAAGTAAATAATAGTCAGTTCTTTGTGTGACTTAGTGCCTTTGTGTCTTAGTGGCTTATACAATAACCGACCTATATAAAATGGCTCAATTTTCTATTTCAAGAAGAAAAATACAAAGATTTTTTAATTCCGGCAGACTGTCCATAAGAATTAATTTCTACCTTAACAGATGAAAGAATTAAAATTCATAATCATGAAAATTTTCAGACTGGCAACATGTCACATAACAGTTTTGATTTTAACTGCAGCGTTGTTTTCCTGCAAAAACAAATCCGGTGTTACTGAACAGAAGATGATGGAGCCATCCTTCTCTTCTGACATTGAATCCTTCCGGCAGTACACTTATCCTGATTGGTTCCGTGATGCAAAATTCGGTATCTGGTCTCACTGGGGGCCGCAGGCAGTTCCACGACAGGGTGACTGGTATGCCAGGAAAATGTATGAATCGGATATCTATAACCGCCAGACAAACCAGCCGACAGGCAAACCATCACGCGAATATCTCTATCACTTTGAACATTACGGTCATCCCTCAAAATTCGGATATAAGGACATCATTCCCCTGTGGAAAGCTGAAAGATGGGATCCGGAGAAGCTGATGGCATTGTATAAAAGAGTCGGAGCGAAATATTTCGTAAGCATGGCAACTCACCACGATAATTTTTTCCTCTGGGATTCAAAGATTCACAGGTGGAATTCGGTTAAAATGGGTCCTATGAAAGATGTAGTAGGCCTCTGGCAGGCTGCAGCCAGAAATGAAGGGCTCAGGTTCGGCGTTTCAGAACATCTCGGTGCAAGCTATACATGGTTCCAGCCCAGTCACAGATCCGATCCTTCCGGACCACTGAAAGGAGTTCCTTATGATGGGGCAAACCCTGAATACCAGGATCTCTACCATAAACCAACAGCTCCCGACGATTTCGCGTGGCTTACCAAAGATCCCGAAAACCAGCAGAACTGGCTCAGCAGTATTACGGAACTGATCGACCTTTACCATCCCGACCTTCTTTACAGCGATGGAGAACTGCCTTTCGGAGAAGTGGGAAGAACAATGCTTGCTCATTTATACAACCAGGATATCATTAAAAATGAAGGCAGCCTGGAAGCCGTCTATACATGTAAACATCTTGTTTCTGAAGGCAGATGGGTACGTGATATAGAACGTGGAGCAATGGATTCGATAAGCATTGACCCGTGGCAGACCGATACATCTATAGGTGACTGGTATTACCGTACCGGACAGAAATACATGACAGGCACCGAGGTGATACAGATGCTTGTCGATATTGTAAGCAAGAACGGAAACCTGCTTCTTAATGTCGTTCAGACTCCTGAGGGAGATCTGGAACAGGATGTCCTCGTTATTCTTGAGGAGATTGCCGCGTGGATAGCGGTAAATGGTGAAGGCATTTATGGTACCCGTCCATGGAAGATATATGGCGAAGGT
>CAYQZL010000253.1:0-5161 GCA_964421975.1 uncultured Rikenellaceae bacterium | reverse complement strand
GACGGATTGCTTCGCTTCGCTCGCAATGACGGTAGCTTCGATGTGACTGAGCGGGACTCGCAATGACGGGGCGGTGCAGGCATCGGGACGGATTGCTTCGCTTCGCTCGCAATGACGGTAACAAGGATGTAACTTAACTATATAATTATGAATAAACTATCAGACATTGGATTAATAGGACTTGCAGTCATGGGTGAAAACCTTGTACTGAACATGGAAAGCAAGGGTTTTCAGGTTTCTGTATATAACCGTACCACACAGAAAGTTGATGATTTTCTTGCAGGGAGGGCAAAGGGTAAAAATATTGTCGGGACACACTCCATAGAGGAACTGGTGAAATCTCTTGCCCGTCCAAGAAAAATAATGATTATGGTTAAAGCAGGATCTGCTGTTGATGATATGATCAATACGCTTATACCACATCTTGAAGAAGGTGATATAATAATTGACGGCGGGAATACACATTTTCCCGATACAAACAGAAGGACTGCCTTTGTTGAGAGCAAGAGACTTCTTTATATCGGTACCGGCGTATCGGGTGGAGAAGAAGGAGCATTGCTCGGACCGTCGATAATGCCAGGTGGATCTAAAGCTGCATGGCCGGCTGTTAAACCAATATTCCAGGCAATCGCAGCAAAGGTTGAAGATGGTTCACCATGCTGTGACTGGGTTGGGGAGAACGGAGCCGGACATTTTGTCAAGATGGTGCACAACGGAATTGAATATGGCGATATGCAGCTGATCTGCGAAGCATATCAGATAATGAAAGATATACTCGGAATGAGCGCCGATGAAATGCACCTGGTATTCAAAGAATGGAATGAAGGTGAGCTTGACAGTTACCTCATTGAAATTACAAGAGATATTCTGGCATTTAAAGATGAAGACGGAAAACCGCTTGTTGATAAAATCCTTGACACTGCAGGACAGAAAGGAACGGGTAAGTGGACGGGCGTTGCCGCACTTGATCTCGGTATTCCGTTGACGCTTATCGGTGAAGCTGTCTTTGCAAGATGTCTGAGTGCAGTGAAAGATGAAAGAGTAAAAGCATCCAAAATACTTAATGGTCCTGTTCCGGGATATAAAGGAAACAGGAATGAATTCATAAATGATTTGAGGGATGCACTGTATGCATCTAAGATCGTTTCATATGCACAGGGATATTCACTGATGAAAGCTGCAGCGGCAGAATACAAATGGGATCTTAATTATGGAGGAATAGCATTGATGTGGAGAGGCGGATGTATCATAAGATCTGTTTTCCTTGGCAAGATCAAGGAAGCTTTTGATAATGATCCTGCAATAACCAATCTTCTTCTGGATCCCTTCTTCAGGGATAAAGTTGAAAAAGCTCAGAAAGGATGGAGGAATGTTGTTTCAACCGCTATTACAAACGGTATACCGGTACCTGCTATTTCGTCTGCACTCGGGTATTTTGACGGATACAGGTGTGAAAGGCTTCCTGCAAACCTTCTTCAGGCTCAGAGGGATTATTTCGGTGCACATACATATGAGCGCCTTGAAAGGCCAAGGGGAGAATTCTTCCATACAAACTGGACAGGAAGAGGCGGAACAACAGCTTCATCTACATATAATGTTTAAGAACTTATTAATAAATCAATTATGTCAGACAAAGTAAAAATTGGTAACTACAGATGGACCGTCTGTGCCCTGGTATTTTTTGCCACCACGGTAAACTATATCGACAGGCAGGTCATTGGAATTCTCAAGCCATTGCTTGAAGCCGATCTCAATATCGGTGAAAAGGAGTATTCTTATATTGTGATGGCCTTCCAGCTTTTTTATGCCTTCGGTATGGTACTTGCGGGCAGGCTCATCGACAAATTCGGTACCAAGATCGGATATGGTATTGCAGTAGCATTCTGGAGTCTTGCTGCTATGGGACATGCCCTGGCAAAAGGTGCTCTGGGATTCGGTTTCTGGAGAGCAATGCTGGGCATAAGCGAAGGTGCAAACTTCCCCGCTGCCATTAAAACCGTAGCTGAATGGTTTCCCAAAAAAGAAAGGGCTCTGGCCACGGGAATATTTAATTCAGGGACCAATGTCGGTGCAATTGTCGCACCTATAGCGGTTCCTGCAATTGTTGTTGTATGGGGCTGGCAGGCAGCATTTATCATTACAGGTGCTCTCGGGTTCATCTGGATAATCTTCTGGTTCATTTTCTATGAGATACCGGAAAAACAAAAGAGAGTCAGGGCAACTGAAATTGCATACATAAACAGTGATATTGAAGAAGTTAAAGAAGAACAAAACAGTCCAAAAACAGAAGTACCCTGGCTGAAACTTTTAAAATACCGCCAGACATGGATATTCTTCATCGGAAAAGGGCTGACAGATCCGATATGGTGGTTCTATCTGTTCTGGATTCCCGGCTGGCTGGCAGAAGTAAGGGGAGCCGGACTCGATCTCAAATCATTCGGCCTGCCTCTGGTATTCATTTATTCAATGACAACAGTGGGAAGTATTTTTGGCGGATGGCTTTCAGGATTTATGATCAGGAAAGGGATGACACCTTTCAATGCAAGAAAATATTCCATGCTTATTTTTGCACTGCTTGTAACGCCGATAGTTTTTGCACAGTCACCCGGTATCAGCACATGGGGTGCAGTAATACTGATAGCTCTTGCAGCATCAGCACATCAGGCATGGTCAGCAAACATCTTTACAACCGTATCCGATGCATTCCCGAAAAGAGCTGTCAGTTCCGTGACCGGGATAGGTGGCATGGCCGGTGCTCTTGGCGGTCTGGGTATATCCTATCTTGCCGGTGCTGTTCTTAATCATTACAAGAATGCAGGGCACGTCGAGACAGGTTATGTTGTTATGTTCATAGTAGCAGGTTGCGCATATCTTGTGGCATGGATAATCATGAATGCATTCGCACCCAAAAACAAAACCATAGTATTGGATTAAATGAAGAAATTAGGAAAATATTCAATAGGGATGGGCGACAGGTTCGGCCATCAGGGCAGTGCACAACTTGCTGCCATAATAGAAGCCGGTAAAAAAGGTATCGATATAACACCAGTCTGGAATAAATCCAACAGGGAACATATGATAATCGGTACAGAACCTGGTGATGTAAGAAAGGAAGCAGATGAAGTAACACGGAAAGCAGGTTTCAATAAACCATATTTTGTTGATGCCGACCATATTAATCTTGATAATGTGGACAGGTTCATTGAGAGTTCCGATTTTTTCACAATCGATGTGGCTTCATATATCGGTAAAAAGACAGATGAGGATTCGATAAGAAAATTTGTTTCGGGTTGCTCAAAATATACCGGTGAGCTGAAGATTGAGGGGATCTTACCATTCCCGGTAGTTTCAGAATCACAGATCACATCTTTTGCAGAAAAATATCTCTTTGCCGCTCAAAAAGCCGGTGAGATATACAGGAAAATAGAAGCTGCAAAAGGAAAAGACAATTTTGTGGCTGAAGTATCGATGGATGAAGTTCCCTTACCCCAGACACCCGTTGAGCTGTTCTTTATCCTTAAAATGCTCGGTGAAGAAAAGATCCCGGCTCAGACTATAGCTCCGAAATTCTCCGGACGCTTTAATAAAGGAGTTGATTATGTGGGAGATCCCCTGCAGTTTGCCGCTGAGTTTGAGGCTGATCTGATGGTAATAGATATGGCAGTGAAGGAATTCGGACTTCCCGCCGGTCTGAAGATGAGTGTACATTCAGGTTCTGACAAATTCGCAATATATCCCCATATCGGATCGATCGTTAAAAAGCATAATAAAGGACTGCATCTCAAAACTGCAGGGACAACATGGCTCGAAGAGGTCATCGGCCTGGCCGAATCAGGTGGTGAAGCGCTGACATTCGTTAAGGAAGTCTATGCAAAAGCCCTCGAAAAAACAGAAGAGCTTTGTGCACCTTATGCCGACGTAATTGATATTGATGTAAATGCACTTCCTTCAAAGGATGAAGTGGCAGGCTGGAGCGGCAGCAGATTCGCAGACGCACTGAGACATGTACCCGCTAATCCTGATTATAATCCGAATATGAGACAGCTGGTCCATGTTGGATATAAACTGGCTGCAATGAGAATGGAAGAGTATTTCAGGCTGCTTGATACAAATGAGAAAACCGTTTCGAAATGTGTCTTTGATAACATGTATAACAGACACATCAGCAGATTGTTCGACATAAAATAATCGCAGAAGAAACAGTTTATATCATTTTAATATTACCGTGATATCGTATTTATATAATATTGATATCACGGTAATATCATTTATTCATGAACCTGTTAACAGTTTCGGCAATAATTTTCTGTCCTTCGGGTTTAAGGTGGATCCCATCAGAGGAATATTTGTCCCAGACTGGCAGCAGAGTTGAATAGATATCGATAAAAACTGTCCCGTTCTGTGCGGCGATCTTTTTAAACTGAGGCTGAAGCCTGGCTATTCTTTGAGCTCCTCCATGATATTTTTCGATCATGATCTCATCCCTCCCTGCCGGTGGAGGCGAGACCACATGGATCCGGGGTTTGAATTTCATATAAACCGGATGATTCCTGATCATTATGAGAAGCTTTTTGAAATTATCCGGAACCATTCTGATACTATCTTTAAATACAGCTTTGCAATCGTTTGTTCCAAGCATTATGATAATATCATCAAGATCGCCCATCTGTTCATAAGCCTCATTCATATACATATCAAGATTACGGAGGGTATTCAGTTTTTTCTGTCCGTTATTGTCAAATCCAATAGTATTTCCAGAGATACAGGTATTATAAATTACATCACCTGACCGGATTTTTTTCAACTGGTCCACCCATCCTTCCGGGAAAGCGCCATTGGAGTCGCCGATAGCAAGGATATTCTTTCCCCCTGTATGATCAAGCGCCACATCAATAAGATTTTCATGACCACCCTCAAATATTACGATCCTTACCCTGTCCTTGTAGCTCTGTTCATAATGGATCACCCTGTCACCAATTGTCGTTCCGGGTTTTTTAACATAATTTCTTGAAGAGATCATTTCAATTATATCCTGGTCGCTGACCAGTGCTTTTTCTTCGGCAGGATTAAAATCTCTGACAACTTTATTATAAAACAATATGCTCTGTGTTATCGGGACAGATCCTGTATATCCATCATGAATTCCTGCGTATATATTAAG
>CAYQZL010000252.1:1707-5193 GCA_964421975.1 uncultured Rikenellaceae bacterium | reverse complement strand
CGAGATGGAATCTCGTGACTGGAGTTCAGACGTGTGCTCTTCCGATCTTGAATAGTTTTTCCCACCCATATCCATCTTCTGCCAGTGCAGGATAAGCGTCAGACTCCTTTAGTCCCGGATTATCGGGATCTGTCTGCTTATCGCCATTATAAACACAGGCTGATGATGCATAAAAATATCTGTCGATCCCGCAGTCGCGTGAAGCTATGAGGAGATGTGTGTTTATAAGAACACTCAGCATACATGCCGCTTTGTTATTTTCGATAAATCCCATCCCTCCCATATCGGCTGCAAGGTTGAAAACTTCATTATATCCGTTTACAGCATGGTAACAGTTTTCTCTCAGGCGCAGATCAAGAACCAGATTATCGGCAGTATCATCTACCTGGTACCATTTGTTCAACGGTTTGATATCTACTGCTCTTACCTTATGACCTTTACTGATCATGTCTTTTACCAGGTGACCACCGATGAAGCCTCCGGCACCTGCTATAACTATCTTCTTCATTTCTGATGAAATTAATTAAATTAAAATCGTTTTTTAAGAAATTACACAGAGAGACGCAGAGGATTCACAGAGATCATATTACTTAACTCAGTGGACCTCTGTGTATCTCTGTGCAGCTCAGTGTAATTGAAAGTTATGTTTATCGATGTTCCCATTTTTATTTATCCGAAACGAGGAGCTGTCTTTTCCAGCTTCTGCTTATACAAAAGGAAGCCTGCAAGTGCAGTAATTGCTGCAGAAATCCCGATTGTATATGATATCCCTCCCGGAAGTGAAAACCCTTCCGGAGCAAAAAGAATATATGTCACACATACAGCCGTCATGAAAAATGCAGGTATAAGGGTTATCCAGTAGAATTTACCTGCCTGCAGGAGATAAACGGAAATGGTCCATAGAACAACCATTGCCAGAGTCTGGTTTGACCAGGCAAAATATCTCCAGATAATACCGAAATCAATTCTGGTAAGAAGGAATCCTATCAGGAACAGGGGTATACTGATATAAAGACGGTTTTTAACCGGACCCTGTTTGAATTTCAGGAAATCAGCAACTATAAGCCTTGCACTGCGGAAAGCTGTATCGCCTGATGTAATCGGAGCAGCCACAACGCCCAGAAGTGCCAGAATTCCTCCCACTTTCCCGAGAAGTGAATTGGATATTTCGTTAACCAGGTAAGCTGCATTCCCTTTCTGTGCTGTCATCATATCATTCAGCTGTCCAATCCCGCCGTAAAAGCTCATTCCTATTGCAGCCCATATCATTGCAACAATACCTTCTGATATCATTGCACCGTAGAAAACCCTGCGCCCCAGCCTCTCATTTGTAATACACCTGGCCATCAGAGGAGACTGAGTGGAATGGAACCCTGAAATAGCACCGCAGGCAATAGAAATAAACATCATCGGGAAAATGGGGAACTTATCTGCATCAACATGGAAATTACGAAGGTTCGCCAGAGTAAGCTCAGGTATATGATATCCCTTTATAAACAGGGCAGAAATCAAGCCTATGGCCATGAAAAGAAGTGCGAAGCCAAACAGTGGATATATTCTTCCGATTATCTTGTCGATAGGCAGCATTGTAGCAAGTACATAATAACCGAAAACCACCCATACCCAGAAGGTCATTGTCATGTGTTCGGGTGTTAATCCTGCAAGTATCCCGGCGGGTCCCATAATGAAAACAGCACCGACCAGCACCATCAGAATGACTGTAAATCCTCTCATGAACTGTTTGACTCCCTTACCCATGTAAATACCTACTATTTCTGTTATGCTTAACCCGTTATGCCGTATTGACAACATCCCTGAAAAATAATCATGAACGCCACCGGCAAAGACTGATCCGAGCACTATCCAGAGAAAGGCAACCGGACCCCACATGGCTCCGGCGATTGCTCCGAAGATGGGTCCGAGCCCGGCTATATTAAGGAACTGAATAAGAAAAGCTCTCCACCAGGGAAGAGGAACATAATCCACTCCATCTTTCAACTTAAAAGCCGGGGTTTCACGGTTCTGATCGGCTCCCTCGATCTTCTCAATGAATTTTGAGTAGATAAAGTACCCTAGTAACAGAACTGCAATTGAAATAATGAATGTAATCACCTATTCAGCTATTTACTAATATTTATATTACAAAAGTTAATCTGTTTAATGCAAAAATATTCTTAATTTATTGTATTCCTTTGTGTTCCTTTGTGATAACCTTTGTGTTCCTTTGTGATAACCTTTGTGTCCCTTCGTGGTAAAAAAATTTAACCACCAAGGCGCTCAAAGGATTTCATAAAGGATTTCATAAAGGTTACACAAAGGGAATGAATTTTAGGATTAATTCATATTTTCAGTTTATACCATTTTACCGCATTTTCACGGTAAAGTTTATCGATCACTTCTTTCGGAAGCTGCAATCCGGTAAATGATCCGTCAAACAGATCAGATGTCATTTCTGCATCAGTGGCGAAATATTTCCAGTCGTCGATCCATTCATTATGCATTCTTGTTTTAAAACCTTCCGGATTGCTGCCACCGCTATAGCCAACATCGGTACCGTAAAGCAGTCTGTCCTGATATTTGATACAAAAATCCCGTACTCTTTTTCTGTCCTTTGCAGACTGATACTGGAGATGGCAGGTCCTTGCAGAAATATCGACCACCATATTCGGATATCTGTCGAGTCTGAGAGCCAGTGAATCAACATTCCATTCAAGACTTCCCAGATGACATCCGATAAAAGGAAGGTCAGGATTTCTTTTAAGGAAATTATCACGGGCATTTATCTGATCTTCATATGAAGGATATTCAGGATGAAGGAACATATGATACTGCGGATGTTCTGTAAAATAGTTGCGATCACTTTTTACAGTCATTTGTTCCGATGGAAGCCAGCAATTCCTTGGCTCGCCAAGATGGCCCGTAACAGGAATATTCCTGCTCTTTATATAATTTATCACAGGATCCAGCCCGGGATTATCAACCATAATAAATTTCCCGGATCTGTCACGGACCGTCATGCCTATATTTTTCCATATCTTGACTGTGATTGCTCCCGCCGAAATATCTGATTCAAGCTGATTGATAATTTTCCTGCTCCAGTCTTCAGTACCCCAGCCGGCAGTATCGAACAGGAAAGTCGGACCGAAGAAAACCCTTCCCGGGTGTTTTTTTACAGATGATACTGCATAATTGAACTGACTGCGGATGTTTGCAGAGTCACCATGATCAACATTAAGTGTTATCAGTATGAAGTTATCTGCTGCCGCCTGGTCTTCAAACACCCCATCGTCACTGCCGATATGAATGTGTGAATCAATTTTAAGGATTGAAGAAAAATCTTCTTCGGCATAATATTTATTCTGACAGCTAAAAGCAAATATTGCCACTACTGAAATTAAAATAAGTTTAAACTTCATTCTTCGGATTTTTGGAAATAAAAATAACAATCCTGATCGTTTTATTGAAATAATCGGGAAATATTCTTTG
>CAYQZL010000252.1:0-1607 GCA_964421975.1 uncultured Rikenellaceae bacterium | reverse complement strand
CCTGTCAGTCTTCCGTCCATATCAGTCCTGTTTTCGGGGAAAAGGGGCCATTTAACCGGTTTATTATCACGTGTTGAACGGTAAATGGCAGTAAATATCTCCACGGTGACCCTTCCTTCCTTTCCTGTGATCAGTGGTTTTCTTCCTTCTATAACTGCCTGCAGGAAATCTTCGATCTGTCTTTCATGAAAGTATTCCACCGGGTTTTTTAATGACAGGAAGAAATCCGAATCTTCCGTAATAAAGCGTTTCAGCATATTTTCTTCTCCCGGGATTGTCCACAGGTCATTGACCGGAGGCTCAAGTATTCCTGACATTCCCGCTACGAACATTGCTCCGCCGTCGGTCTGAACGCCAACCGATGCTCCGTTCTGCCCGTGAACATGAACTTTACCATAAATCCCGGGTTTCATGGAGTTTGAGACAATGATATTGCCTATTGCACCGTTCCTGAACCTGAGTATGGCCAGTGCGGTATCCTCGACTTCGATATAAGGATGATTGAGATTTGTCCGGATCCCGTAAAGCTCATCGATATCACCCATAAACCATTGCAGGAGATCGAGCTGATGAGGAGCCTGGTTGACGAGGACACCGCCACCTTCATCCTTCCATGATCCGCGCCAGGGATCACTGTTATAATATTTCTCATCCCTCCATCCGAGCATGTTGACAGTCCCGAAAACCGGTTGGCCGATCTTTCCCGAATCAATTGCTTCCTTAACTCTCTGAACCGGCCAATACCAGCGTCTCTGACAGATCACTCCAGTCTGCTTTCCGTACTTGTCTGCCGCTTCAAGCATTGCATCACAATCTTCGAGATTGGATGCAAAGGGCTTCTCAATGAGGACATGAGCCCCGGCTTCCATGGCAGCAACGGCAGGAACACGATGAAAAGGATGGGGAGTACATATCACCACAACATCTATCCCCTCTTTCTGAACCATTTCCGAGACATCGGTATAACCTTTTATTTTATATTTCCCGGCAAAAGCTTCAGCCTTTTCTCTTTTTGAACTGCAAACAGCAGAAAACTTAGACTCTGCAAGCCTTGATAATGCGGTTGCATGAATATCTGTAACTTTTCCAATACCGACAATTGCTGTTTTAAGTCTTGTTTTCATAAGTACCATGTTACAGTTGATAGTTTACCGGATCATTCTCAATATTTCTAAGGCTTTTCCCTTTGTGTCCCTTCGTGTGTACTTTGTGCTCTTTGTGGTTAAGGAAAATTTTTATTTAACCACAAAGGACACAAAGGATTACACAAAGGACACAAAGGATTTTTAACCGGAACATCCAAATTTCTCAGGGTATAAGTACCACTTTTATAAGTCCGGTTTCTTTGTTGTACAATCGCCGGAACCATTCTGCACCTTCAGAAAGAGGTGCTTCAGCAGAAAGAAGAGGTTCTACCCTGATCTCTTTTCTGGCAATCATATCAAGTACTGCCGGATATTCTCCGCAGATGGCACAGCTTCCCTGAATTCTTATCTGGCGGGTAACAACACTCTGCAAGGGCATTGTTACTGACGGAGACAGATTTCCGACCAGTGTAACGGTCCCTCCTTTTCTCACCGATGCGACAGCAGTGGAAACTGTATCCT
>CAYQZL010000251.1:0-5236 GCA_964421975.1 uncultured Rikenellaceae bacterium | reverse complement strand
AGCTCTGGAGATACAGAAACGCGGAATAATTTGGGCTTCCATGAGCAAATATGAGCCAATGGAAGAATGGAAGCAGCCTGTTTATAAGTCAGGGAAATAGATCCTTATTAATCGTACAGCCTGATAAATTCATAAGTGTTCCCGCAATAACCCAGGAACTTTAAGAAATCTGATTTTGATATTACAATGGAGGCTGTATTTACATTAGGATGAAATGCAAGCCTGTCGTATCCATTCAGCTTTTCATCGATGAAAAGGTGAACATGTTTTTCCGGATCATTGATGAGCCCGAAAGGTGAAACAGAACCGGGTTCAACACCAAGATACTTTTTCAGCCTCTGGTCTGAGGCAAATGTAAGTTTGCCCTGTCTGAGTCTTTTTTCAAGATCGTGTATATCGAGAGTTGCAAGGTGTTCAAGAATGACCAGATAATGCCTGTTTCCCTTATGGTTTCGAAAAAAAATGTTCTTACACCTCCCGGAGTTATAATCTTTCCAGTGTTCTATCGCTTCTTCAATAGTCGCCAGAGGAGGGTGTTCATGATATTCGTACGGAATATCAAGCTTTGCAAGGGTTTCGTAAAGTTCTTTCTGACCCCTCATCAGGTATTCGCGGGTTTTGTGATGAATTTCAATTCCATCTCAACCATCTCGGATATATCTTCATCGGCTTCCCGCATATCCTGATCATCCTCCTCATAATACCATTCCGTAACAAGAGGAACGCCCAATGTTTCTATCTTTTTGAACTCAAGAAGGATGTCGAAAAGGAATTTTGCAGATGCTGAATTGAAATAGTTCAGGTCGATCGTCAGAGTAAGCGGATTTACCTCGTTGAATATATTGTATTTACCCTGCTGAATTTCCTGACAGAATTTTTCAAGCCATTCAATTACAGGATAATAGAGAGCGCGAACATCTTCCGGCGCCGACATACCCTTTATCGAAAATATTCTCTCATCAGGAGACAAAATGATATCCGGGGTAGTTTGGGTTGATTCTAATTTAAATTTTTCCATCGACAGGTGTTTGCACAAATTTGCATTAATATTTTTTATGAGCAAAAAATTTTATTGAACAGTGTCAGTAAAAATTGCAGGACTGTCATCATCCTGAAGATATCCTTCATCATTACCAGGATCTTTTTGCATAGATGCTTCAACAGCCATTCTGTCACAAAGTTCATTTTCCGGATGACCGGCATGTCCTTTGATCCAGATTATTTTCACATTATGTTTACGGAAAATCTTAAGAAATCTTATCCAGAGATCAGGATTTTTGATTTTCCTGAATGATTTTGCTTCCCAGCGGAAGATCCAGCCTTTCTCAACAGCATCGGCCACATATCTTGAATCGGTATATATAGTGACATTGCTTCCGGTTTGTTTTAAAGCTTCCAGCCCCGTTATAACGGCAAGCAGTTCCATCCTGTTATTTGTGGTGAGCCTGAATCCTTCTTTTTTCTCAAGCCTGTGCCGGCCTGAGACCAATACGACTCCGTATCCTCCGGGCCCGGGATTTCCTCTGGCCGCTCCATCAGTATAAATTGTTACATTACATGCCATGAGGCAGAGTAATACCGGTATTAGACAGGAATAGTTTGATGGCAATTGAAAGCAGGATCACTCCGAATACTTTCTTGAGTATCTGTAATCCGCCCTGCCCCAGTATCTTTTCAAAAACTGATGTCAGGCGCAGGACCAGATAAACCATAATCATGTTTATTATCAGTGCAATTAAAATATTAATTGTTTGATATTCAGCTTTCAGTGACAGGATAGTAGTTATTGATCCGGCTCCTGCTATAAGGGGGAAGGCTATGGGGAAAATTGCACCTGTCCCATGAGCATCCTGCTTGAAGATCTCAATACCGAGGATCATTTCCATGGCTATAAGGAATATTATGAATGAACCTGCTATTGCAAATGATGATACATCGATACCGAAGACCGCGAGAAGGGGTGTTCCGACCAGAAGAAATGCGAGCAATATAATCATGGATACAAAGGTTACCTTTAATGAATGAACCCGGATGCCCTTTGATTTGATATCTATTATAATAGGTATGGAACCGGGAATATCAATTATGGCAAATAAAACCATAAATGCGCCAAGGATCTCAATGAAACTTATTTTCATAATGTACTATATTGCTCAGTAAATTAATAAGTTGGCAGTTGGCAGTAGGCAGTTGGCAGTAGGCAGTTGGCAGTAGGCAGTTGGCAGTTGGCAGTCAGTTGGCAAATCTCACCACTCACCTCTCATCACTCACCTCTCGTCTCACTCAACCAATGTCATCTCATCAACAAGGTGTTTTGCGCCTGCGTATACATCTATTATCCAGAGAACATATCTTATATCGACAGCGATGGTTCTCTGTACTTCAGGTTCATAGAAAACATCACCGCTCATTGCTTCCCAGTTGCCATCGAAAGCCAGACCAATGAGTTCGCCATAAGAATTAAGTACCGGACTTCCGGAATTTCCTCCCGTTATATCATTTGTAGTCAGGAAGTTAACCGGCATATATCCCTTTGATGAAGCATATCTTCCGAACTCCTTTCTTTCATACAAATCAAGCAGTTTCCCGGGCAGATCAAATTCATAATCACCGGGTTTATATTTATCCACCTTACCATCAAGTGTTGTAAAGTATTTATATGTGACTGCATCTTTTGGATCATAATTACGGATTGTACCATAGGAAAGGCGCATGGTTGAGTTGGCATCCGGATAAAGTGTCCTGTCGGGCATCATCTCTCTTAATGCAGCTATCCAGATCCTGCGGCCTGCAGCAAGATCATTTTCAAATCTGCCAAGTTCCCCTGAAAGCTTGCTGCGGATCTCGCTGATGGATTTCACTGTAATGGCAACAGGGTCGTTTTCAAGGATCTTCAGTTTTGGTGAAGTCAGGAATGCAGCTAATTTTTCTTCACTTGAAAAGATAGTTCGTTTGAACATGTCATCAACAAATTTATCTAAATCTCCCCTGAATTTCCTGTCAACGATATCTGCATAGAATCCCGGATGGAATTTAACAGGTATATCATTCCGGTAAAGTCGCAGCATAGCCTTTGTCGTTTTCTGATCGGTACTGAGATTATAATCCTTATAAAGTTCTGAAGTAATATTTTTTAATCTTTCTGCAGCTTCTTTGATCTTATTCTGATCGCCTGACTTAAGGGCTTCGGATAATCTGCCGGTATAGTTCATGAAGTCAAGGATCTCGCATCCTCTTGTACATTCGCTGAGGTAATGATATGCATTCTGAAATTCCGATCTTCCTTCGATAGCTGTTTTTATCAGGTTCAGAGCTTCTCCGTATTTTGATTTTCTTGCCGGATCTTCATTTACCCATTTGTTGAATTCGCTTTCGATCGCCCTCTTTTTTTCCACTACTCCCAAATTGGTCAGCTGGTTATTCTGTCCGATTGAATATTTCCAGTAGTTGGCAGATGAAGAATATTTTGAAGCATACTGAATATTTATCTTCGGATCGGCAAGCATGTCTTCCATCCATGATTCCTGTTTTATGCCTCTTATTTTTATTCGGTTTGGATTGGTTATCTGCAATAATTCGTTTACCTCCCATGAAGTATAATATCTCTGTGTCCGGCCGGGATAGCCCATAACCATTGTAAAATCGCCTTCATTCAGATCTTTAAGTGAGATCTTAAGCCAGTTTTTAGGATTCAGCGGGATATTATCCTTTGAATAAGGTGCAGGTAAGCCATCGGGACCTGAATATATGCGGAAAATGCTGAAATCGCCTGTATGACGGGGCCATTCCCAGTTATCAGTGTCATCGCCAAAGCTGCCGATAGATGAAGGAGGTGCACCTACCAGTCTTACATCGGTGTATCTTTCATAAACAAGGAGGTAAAAATAATTACCTCCGTAAAATGATGCTACTGAAGCCCTGTAGCCGGTGCTTTCGGCAGCAGAATTCTCTATTGTGATCCTTGCTGCATTTATTGCAGCCGTTCTTTCAGCTTCGGTCATTTCAGGTTTTACACCCGACAATATCTGATCGGTTACATCTTCAATTTTTATAAGGAAAGAGGCTGAAAGTCCGGGATTCGGGAGTTCTTCTTCCTTTGTCATTGCCCAGAAACCATCTTTCAGATAGTTATTCTCAAGAGTGCTGTGCGACTGTATGAATCCGTACCCGCAGTGATGATTGGTCAGCATAAGACCCTGTGACGATACCAGTTCGCCGGTACATCCGCCATCCATGAAACTGACAACCGCATCTTTCAGACTTGCATTATTTATACTGTATATATCATTCGGGGAGAGCTTCAGTCCAAGTGAAGTCATCTTTCCCACATTCAGCTTCTCAATCATAGGCAGAAGCCACATTCCTTCATCAGCTTTTAAAGCCGATCCGGTATATAAAAGAGCAAATAATAAAAGGATTAATGATTTTTTCATGTGTGATCCAGCTTGGTTTAATTATTTAAGGGTGCAAATATAACTCTTTATAAGAATAAGAAGACTGCTAAAACTCAATTGAGAGCTGGGTGTTAAAAAGTGTAAACGATTTCCTGTGATAAGGAGTTATTCCATGCTTCAGGATTGCATCCCTGTGAAAAGGAGTACCGTAACCTTTGTTTTTATCCCATCCGTATAAGGGGTATTCCTTATGGATCTTTTCCATGAATTCATCCCTGAATGTTTTTGCCAGAACCGAAGCCGCCGCTATTGATAAGAAAAGAGAATCTCCCTTGATTATGGCCGTATGATCAATGTTCCTGTACCGGTAAAACCTGTTACCGTCTATGAGTAAATGCTGAGGTGCTTTCGACAAACCCTCTATGGCCAGATGCATGGCTTTGATTGATGCCCTTAAAATATTTATATTGTCTATCTCATTATTATCAATAAAAGCCACATGCCATGAAATGGCAGAACTGATTATTTCATTTCTGAGTAATTCCCTCTTTTTGGGTGTCAGCTTTTTCGAATCATTAAGATCAGAATTTTTGTAATTCCTGGGAAGAATTACTGCAGCAGCAGTAACCGGCCCCGCAAGACAACCCCTTCCGGCTTCATCACATCCGGCTTCAATAAGATTGCGATACATACAGGACCTTAACATAAGAAGTTAATTATTAGTTTGTAACATTGTGAACCCCGACATATTTACAAAAAAATCGGAACGCTCCGGGAACAAAAAATCAGAAAAACAAAAATTTTAATGTAAAAAAATATACTTTTAATCAAAATAATTTGCT
>CAYQZL010000250.1:0-5318 GCA_964421975.1 uncultured Rikenellaceae bacterium | reverse complement strand
AAAAAGGACAATATTAAGTCACAGCCAGAGAAAATGAGAAATAATCATGATTGCAAATTCAGCATACTGGGGACCCCCTTCTCCGGACCCCCAGTCATGAAAATACCTTTATCCCTCTATCTCAGTCTTATAACACGCGTCTTATCACCATTGGTAATTGTTGCCAGATTATCACATTCACCTTCTCCATAGTCACTTGTCAATGCTCGGTTGTTACTTGTTGTGATTGCTACTACTCCGCTTACGATATGGTGGCACAATACTTTGAATACCAAAGGATCAGACTCCGATATGGTTTTTGTCATTTTTAGTCCGTTTACCCTCGTAAATTCAACAGTTCCATATGAGGTAACTATATTGTCTTTTAATAAACCATGTAAATTGAACTGATATTCGCGGATTAAACTGGCTGAACGGTGTGCAGTACCCCCTTCCCCGGGGAAAATAATAGTGATATCTTCCAGAATTTCGGCAACTCTTGAATTATCTTCCCTGTTGATCGTGATAGTCTTATTTACAAAACCTTCTATCTTCCTGCCATCCACATAAAAATCTTCGAAAGTTTTTTTACGCTCCGAAGTGGCATCCATAAACGAAGTCGCGGTTATTATAATTTTTCCCGACCTTGCTTTCCCGTCCTTCCCCGTACATCCTGTCCCAAAATCAATTGTAATCACTGAGCATGAGCTAATGTAAAAATGATTCTCAACAGAAGCTGATTTTCCTTCATTAAGTTTATAGTAGACAGCTTCATCGGCCATAGCATCAACCTCAACCAGTATTTCTTCCACGATTGTTTCCTGTTCGACTAAAGGAAGAGTATCCTCTATATTAATATTTTCTTTCTGACAGGAAACGAGAGCTGTAATAACCAGCCCTGATAAAAATAATGAACTAACAGTTTTCATGATATTAAATTTTATCCGGTTAAACATCTTATGCTTTTATCTATTAAGATGTAACTTTAGGCTTAAAGTTAAATTCAAAAAGTTTCTGATTCATTAAAATCATAAAATTATTTAAACTGGATTTAACCTTTAGCATTATTTTGCTTCTATGTAATAAATAGATCCCAGGAATTGACAACAGACAGACCGGACGAACATATTTTATCATTGCTACGGGCACCGATGACAAAGGAGAAAGGGTTCAGGGTAATGATGGATACATATAAAGAGCGTATTTACTGGCACATCAGGAGAATTGTTGTATTACACGAAGATGCTGAAGATATTCTTCAGGAAACTTTCATCAACGCTTACCGGTTTATCGGTTCATTTAACGGTGAAAGCAAGATATATACATGGCTCTACCGGATTGCTACAAATGAATGTATCAGAGTGTTGAGGAAAAGAAAAAAAATGGACCAGAATATTGAAGAACTAAGCGCAAAACATGCACTAAAATTAACCACAACAGATATTGAAAGTGGCGATGAGATACTGGTTAAATTTCAGAATGCTATTTTACATTTACCTGAGAAGCAGCGACTCGTTTTTACATTACGTTATTATGATGATCTGCCGTATGAAGATATTTGTTATATTCTTAAGACATCGGTAAATGCCTTGAAAACCAACTATCATTATGCACAGGAGAAAATAAAGCAGTACATGCTAAATAATTGAAATATGAATTATGACTCTGAATTTAAGGAAATAGGTAAAAAGATGCCTTATTCTGTACCGGATGGATATTTTGATGGGATAACTGAAACAACACTCGATAAAATCCGTCAAAGGGAGAAAATCCGGAGAAAAAAAATATTAATCTGGCGGTCAATGGCTATAGCTGCTTCCCTTACCGCATTAATTACTACAGCGTATCTTTTAATCAATTTTTTACAGCCGGAAAAAACCAGGCAGGCCGCTCAGAATATTATTGCCAAACCTCAGACAGAAATTCAGAATGAAGTTTCCGGACAGGTAAAAGAATCGCTTCCGGGGGAAGGATATAATGAGGATAAACAAATTGAAATAAACGCAGTGAACGGAGCCATGGAAGAAGAAGGAATTGCTGATTTATTAACTTCAATTACCGGAGAAGAATTATTGGAGCTGGCAGCAATGCTTACCTCAGATATATTCATGAATGAAACAGAAAATATCTTACAATGAAAACTATATTTAAAACTTTTATTTTGCTGATGCTTAGTGGAATAAGCCTTGGTGCACAATCACAAAATCCTGCAAGGCCTGCCCTATTAAGAGAAAGGATCCTTCAGGCAAAACTTTTTGAGATCAGGCGGTCCCTAAATCTTGATCAGTCCACTATGCAACGCTTCCGCCCCATTTATACAGAATATGAAAGGGAAATTTCTGGTGTTAACATCAACAACCAGAGGCGTCTGATGAGTGTAAATTATGATAGTCTTACATCGGAAGAAGCAGAAAGGCTTGTGATGGTACAATTAGAAAATGCAAAGACACTTATTGAAATACGTGAGAAGTATTACCATAAGTTTAAAACGGTTCTTACACCACAGCAAATAGTGAAACTCTACCAGACCGAAGCTCAGATTCGTCAAAAAGTGATGCAGGAACTCAGACGCAGGAGGATGGAAATATCCTGACAGAAAAATGGTTATTTGATATTTTTACATTGATTAATCTTATAATGCAACGTCCAGAAAACCTTTAACCTTGTTTCTTTTACTATTTGCTGCTATTTTCAATCAGGTTCAATAATTCCCCGATATGATCAAGATATACGCCCCGCGGACCTGTACTGTATTTCCTGCATAATGATGCTGCATAACCAACAGCAACTCCCATCTGCCCTGTTGTATGCATCACCCGGGGCCCTCCCAGTCCTACATGTGAGGTGCTGAAACATCTGCCTGCCATAAAGAGATTCTTAATGTTCTTCGAATAAAGAGTGCGATAGGGGATATAATAATGATCGACTTTGTAAAACAAGGCTTCAGACATGAAATCCGGCTGCGAAGGATCTTTCAGATTCTGCTGGTAATGCACATCAATGTCCCGCTCTTCCTTAGCTACAGCATCGGGAAACTCCCTCATGGTCTTTTCATCAACAAAAGTATAGATATAGTCACCTACAAGCCGCCTCGATTCCCGCTTACCGATAAGATATGATGTCCACTCAAGTGCAAGATTCGTATTGGCAGGATCTTTTTTTGCATTTGAAAATGACCCGAATATAGCCCTGAGCATATGATCACGGATATCTTCCGCATTGTCAACCTGATGCATATCATTTCCTGAGAATTCCCATTTCCACGTTCCCATGGTTGCTGAATAGTCCCCTGCAACATCCATCGCCCATGGGACTTCAGGGAAAACAGCAGGGTTTCCTGTATCTACGGTTCTCCACAGGACCGATGAGCCCATAACCCTTCCGTCAGCCTGTGCCGGACTCCATAACTCCTTATGAAGGTCCCAGTTCTCATTGTATTTTGAAGAATCCTCCCTGCCGTACATGTATTCCGCACCCGACCAGTATCCTATCCAGCCGTCTCCCGTGCAGTCGATGAACAGGGGAGCAGTAAACCTCATTGTCTCACCTGTCGAAGTGTGCTTTGCATCAACCGATGTTATTGAATCGGAAGTTACATTTGTAGTATAAGCCCTCCAGTTAAGATATATTGATATATTTTCATATTTATCCATATTATCATGACGTTTTTTGTCATCCAGGACGGCATCAGGCGAACCGTTCGGCCACCACACTGTATTTAACATGCTTAATATTCTGTCAGCTTTCCAGGTGATCCCTTCAGTATGAACACGGATCTCACTGCTGGCATTTCCTCCGAGTATCGGACGATCGTGAACAAGAGCCACCTTTAGTCCCTGTTCCGCAGCTGCTATTGATGCTGCACATCCGGCAATACCACCACCGACGACTACCAGGTCAAAAGCTTCAGATTTTGCCGGAGTATCGCTTTCATTAAGCATTTCCCTGCGCCACGAAAGCAATTCTTCAGGATCGGAGGGAGGCATAATTTTTTCAGTACTGAAATAGATCGCATCACATCTCCCGTCAAAACCGGTCAGATCTTTCAGCTCAACCGAACAGTTAAGGTCTCTGAGAGAGACGGTGCCTGCAAATTGCCAGTTCCAGCCTTCTTCAGTGCCCAGGATTGTACTGAGTTCTTTGTCATTTATGATCAGCTGAAATCTGCCCGGTGCTTCCCATTCACCCGGAACCCAGTTTTTTGTTCTTGCCCAGACATGATACCTTCCCTCAGAAGGCAGTTCAATGGTCATCTTTGCATTTTCCACAGGTATTCCCAGACCGTGTGCCAGCAGATATGGTGATCCCATTTGTTCGACAAACTGCGGATCGACAACCCAGCCGCCTTTAACTTCAAAGCTTTCCGCTTCGATAAGTTTATGATATTGTCCGCGATTGCATGATACCAAAGCGACCAGAAGCAGGACACATGTAATGAAGATTTTTCGTGAAGCCATATTTTATCAATTTAGAGATGTTATTTTATTTAAATCAATGGTTTGTTTCAGGTTTCAGTGTTTCAATGTTTCATTGTTTCAGAGTTTCCTTAACCCGGAACATGCAACCTGGAGCCCGGAACCCGGAACTTGGAACAATTTTCTTAATTCTTTTGAGGTACTCCTTCCGTCATAAGTTTTTTCAGATCGTTGAGATGATCACCATAAACGTCCCGTGGCAGTGCATTATTGTTTTTGCAGATTGATGCAGCCATTCCGACCACTTCGCCCATCATTCCTCCGGTACGCATCACCCGTATAGTACCAAGTGCAACATGAGTAACGCTGATACACCTGCCAGCCATGAATAAATTGCTGACATTCCTTGAATAGAGGCATCTGTACGGTACAGCATAAGGATCAATTTTTACTGTTTCTGCAACCGACCGGAAAGGTTCTCCGGTAAAACCTTCAGAGCTTACCGGATAATGAAGATCGATACCCCATGTTGTGGTAAAGGAAGCATCGGGATATTCAATCCTGTTCAGAAGATCCTGTTCTTTCAGTATTACATCACCCAGCAATCTTCTGGATTCTCTTTTCCCTCCAATATATGCTACCCATTCGAGTTTCCATTTATCAAACTTTGCCATATCGGCACTTTTGTTTTTTATGAAGTCCCAGTTGCCGTAAGTTACACGGAATGCATAATCTCTGATGAATTCAATTTCCATTATCTGGTCGCGGGTCAGTCCGGCTTCCCAGTCCCAGTCGCCTCTGGTTACCTTGAAGCATGTCTTTTCATTGAAACTTACAGCCCACGGACAATCAGGGAACGATGAGGATTCTTCAGTTAGATCGGAAGAGCGTCGTGTAGGGAAAGAGTGTAGGATAGGGTGGTGG
>CAYQZL010000249.1:0-5336 GCA_964421975.1 uncultured Rikenellaceae bacterium | reverse complement strand
AGAGCAGAACAAGCCTGATCCATATAGACTCCGTCAACTGTATAAGTATTCACAGCGCTGTCACATAATGATGCATATTTGTCCTTCCAGAACTGAGTCCCCATACACATTGATGCAGTACCCTTATTGCTGAATATATTATAGACATGAGTGTTTATTTTTCCGTCAGCATTCATAACAGCATGCTCAACTGCATTTTCTTTTGTCCAGCTTTCCGTGGTTGTTCCCCACAGGCGCTGATTCATGTAAACAATTGATCTTATCCCTTTCTTATGAGCTCCATCAACAGCTGACAGGAATGATTTTTCCCCTTCCCGTGGCGGGACATATTCGGGGAAGCCGTCGTCATATGAACAACCATGCCACCAGTGCCAGAAGACATTCACGGGCAAGCCGAGCCGTTGTTTAATATCTGCTGCCGGAACGAGAACATTATCTGATTTGCTCCTGTTCCAGACCCACAGGGCTGTATTTTCAAGCCACTCCGGCGTCAGATTCCTCTTAATCCTGCTTTCTCTTGCCCAGCGTTGTTTTGAACCCCAATCCCTGTAAATACCTGCAGCAGTGATCCAGTCCCCCCTGAAAGTTCCTATCACCCCGGAATATGGAGTTGAATAACTGGCCGGTGAAGGATCAAGCGAAGGCAGATTATGCATTTTGTAAACAAGAGTATTCAATGTATCAAGTGAGAAGGAGAAGTTTTTAATATATGACAGGGAGTCATTTGATGCAGCATAGAAACCACACTTTTCAGGATCATACAATGCAAGACACTGAAATGAAAGTCCGGGATATACCCATTCATATTTCCTTATCCTGCTTTTAATTGCTGCCAGGTTTTTCCTGGGATCTTTCATAATCTGTCCCATCCACTGGGGTACTGCGAGATATTCTGTACCTCCCTCCTTAAGCCCTGCAATCCTGGGAAATATAACTTGTTTAAGCAGCTTTCCTTCATAGTTCCTGACCGAAATATTCCAGTATGATAATGCCTTGTCCTTATCAAGTGATACCTTAGCCTCCACCTCAAGCCTGCTGATACCCGGGTCTTTGAATTTTTTCCATTTCAGAACGATTGTTGCCGGATCAGGCTTTGAAAACCTGAACTTACCGGCATTTCTGAAATCAATTAATTCAATGCCCCCGTCTTTTGTGAATTCAATTTCCCAGGGCGAACCCGTCAAAGAACCGGCGTCAAACCAGTCATGGGAATTTTGAATATCCCTGAACAAGGACAGAGAACCGTTGTTTTTATCAAATCCAAGAGCGATCTTCCCGTTATCAATAATGATATTAGTGTTATCGCCATTATTCTTACTGCACGATGAAGTAATAATTGTAAAATAGAAAAGCAGTAAATAGCAAAACCACAGATTTAGTTTTTTCATTTTCACATTTTTAATTATTCCTAAGACTCTTCATTACTAATTTATTATTCTGTTCTCCTGTAAGATCACAAGGGATCAATTCTAAGGAGTATGGTTGATTTTGAGTTTATATCAATCCTGACATTATCTGTCTTGCGGGATAGTATTTTATTACTGACAGCATCTGTGATTTTCGCCATGAAGGGCAGGCGTATTGTTCGAGGACCTCCGGCAACAGTATGGATACAGATCCAGTTCCTGCCGGCGCAGAGAACATCACCTGCATCCGAGTAAATATGAACTCCTGCATTTCCGAAAACATTCCGGAGCTGTGAGTCGGTCCATGATATTTTATCTTTGATGAACACCTTCTCCCCTGCTCCATTAATACTTGTGCCATCACTGTTAGTTGTTATTACTGTAATGCCTTTCTGCAGCCATTTTATGACCTGGTCTGATTCATCATCCGTAATGCCCGGAAATCCAAGAAGCCAGATCACCTTATACTTATCCGGGGGTATGTTTTTTATATCTGTCCTCAGGTAAAGGTCATAAGGTGCACCGGTTTTACCAAGAGGATAACGGTTTGACAGGATCTGCTCCGTAAGAGGCCCGTAAGAGGCATCCAGGAAACAGAGTTCCTCATCACATATGATGCCTACCTCCGGGTGCATTTTCTCTCCGTCATCCTGAGGGAAGGATGAGTACATATCTTTTGATCTTTCGAGAACATCCAACAGCCGGGGATCACTGAACCAGCCACCCCACATGTCGAACCACCATCCTCCATAACCGTAACTGAGCATGCGTCCTGCATTTTTCCAGAGAAAGGAAACGGAAGTTTCCATATCTTCAGGCCCCAGCCATACACCGCTTTCATACTGACGTGCCGGCGCAATTCCGGGAGCCCTGTCTTTAAGCAATGTAGTAATACTGGTTCTTGTATCATTTTCAGCCAGCCAAAGCTTTCCATGCAACTGTACTGATTTGATTGCCACCATAGGAGGCCAGTCTTCGCCAATTACACGATTATATGTATTCGGACTTGACAAATAGTCCAGATCCTTGCATTCAAGCAGTTTTGACAATGCACCGTGACCCATCCGGGGATCCGTAACATAATAATGATAACCATAAAATGCTCCTGTAAGTAATGTCCCTGAACTGGTTTCTTTAACTATTCCGCAAAAATATTCTATGTTTTCCACAAGTGTTTCCGAATGAAAACGGTATGTATCAATTATCTTCTGTTCTTTAACAGGGTCCCTCCACCTGTTTAATGCCGGTTCATTTATATTACCCGGCAATGCGCCGGTGAATGTTACATTGTCATCCTGCCATGAATTTCGTAATGCTGCAATATCTCCGTTATATTTTTTAATCAGCCATTTACGGAATGCTTCAGCCCTTGCAGGATTAACGTCATTACGTTGTGCCGGATGGTAGAACCACTCTTCTGTACCTCCGGCTGCAACATGAATACCAATCAGATATTCAGCCCATTCCGAACTTAATAACCATTTTGTACAGTCTCCAAGCGCTTTGCCGGTCGCCTCCTTCCATTTATCAGAAGAAAAACATTGCCTGAAAGTGGTTCCATCGGGCAACTGACTGCAAGCTTCAGGATTCATTTTTTCCCACCATAGAGGAGGATCAAGATATAAACGGATAATGATCTTTGCCTGCGGGTCGGCCTGAACGATTTTTTCAAAATCTTTTACAATACCGGAAAAATCATACTGGTCAATCCCGGTCCAGACCTGAGATCTGAAGGGGCCTATACCTGAGCCGGTATTGATCCCCCTGTCACCAAGGTATGCAGGGAAACAATAAAGATGTATACCAGCTCCGGCTGCTTCTTTATAGAATTCCTTCTCACCAAGGTATGACATATAAGCAACAGGAGGATAAAGTCTGCCTTCAAGATATAATGAAGGAACACCTTTGTTGATTTTTATTTCTGCCTTATTCTGACCGGCTGATGAATTCAAATTCATCAACAGGATAATGAATATACCGATCACCTTAAATAATAAATCCATGATAAATTTTCCCGATAATTATCAAATATTTGGAACCACTTCAATTATACATAATCCCCTCGGTTTAAGTAAAAGGCTTACATTGACAGAACCGCCTGTAAATGAATTCAAAAGCTCTTTACCTTTAACTGTTGTGAGATATATTTTCCCCTGTGAAGGAAGATCATAATCTTTTGAATTAAAGCTAAAACTGACCGGTATGGAACGGTCACTTATACTTGCAAGGGCTATCCCGATGTTTTTATCAGCTGCTCTCCATGTTCCTGAATATAATAAAGGAACCTTTTTCTCAAAAGTCCTGACATTTTCTCCAGGTGTTCTGCCGGCATAAATAGATAAGCGCGAAACCTTAATTTCCTCTTCAGGGGATTCAATAACAGGATTTCTGCAAAATTCTCCGTGCAGGAGGTATTTCAATGCCATGTACCTTATCCTGGCAATATCCAGAAGATAATCTATTTCATCCTTCCGTTCCGTATTGAGAAAGCTGTGATAATTCGCAATAGTGGGTTGATTGCCCCACACAAAGGAACGTGCCTGTTCCATAAGAAATTGCTTGTTGAAAGCCTCGTCAAGTAACTCTTCAGGGTTTTCAGGAGCATATTCAATGGGCCATTTTTCATCCCAGGGAGGACTTACAAGTGAGGAATAACTTCCGAATGTAATTCCAAACGGATGATATACTGCCTGGAAGAAGGGTATGGATTCTGTGTTCCCTGTACCGGCATATCTCTCCCTGCTCGACTGTAATGTAAGAAAAGCATCGAGATACGGGATCCAGCTTTCACCTGAGCCTTCACCCGGGAAAACCGGCTGGGTTTCACCGGATACTTTTGACCTGATCTGTTCAGTAAGTTTTCCAAAACTCTCAACCCAGTAATTTCCTCCACCGGCTTCATGACCATGGCTCTTATCATAACACATATAGCTCAGGCAAGCCTGATCCATGTAAACACCATTTGTTTTATAAACATTTACTACACTGTCACACAGAGAAGCATATTTATCCCGCCAGAATTGAGTGGCCATACACATGACTGTCAGAGAGTTTCCTGTAAATATATTATAAACATGCGAATTCATATTCCCGTTTATATCCCTGACAGCGTAAGGCATTGCATTTTCAGTTTTCCAGCTTTCAGTTGATTCTCCCCATTGTATTGCATTCATGTATACAATTGACCTTACACCTTCTTTCTGAGCCGATAAGACAGCATCTGTAAAAGATCTTTTACCTTCCCGTGGGGGAATATATTCCGGCAGAAATTCGTCATATGAATTATTATGCCACCAGTGCCAGAATACGCTCACCGGCAAACCGGATTTTTTGCTCAGTTCCACTGCCGGTTTAAGGACATTATCAGATCTTCCCCTGTTCCAGACCCATAAAGCAGTATTCTCAAGCCAGTGCGGAACAGATCCGTTCTTTAACCTGCTTTCAGTCGCCCATTTCTGTTTAACAGCCCAGTCCCTGTAAATCTCTGCCACAGTGATCCAATCACCCCTGAAAGAACCAATCACTCCTTTATAAGCCGGTGACCAGGATTTTAATTCTGAATTCGAAGCAGGATAATTGATCATTTCATATACCAGGGTATTTAAAGTATCGAGTCCGAACGCAAAGTTCTTCGTATATGACAAAGAATCATTACACGAAGCATAAAAGCCATAATTTCCGGAATTATATAATCCAAAAACCTGGCTCGACAGAGCTCCGGGATAAACCCACTCCACTCTCCTGTTCTTTCTCATAAGCAATTGGTGTCTGGGATCATTCATCAGTTCCCCCGTCCATCCGGGGATAACTAATTTTTCTTCTCCGGGATCTTTTATTCCTGCAATCCTGGGAAATACAACACCCGTGATCTGTTTTAGATCGGAAGAGCGTCGTGTAGGGAAAGAGTGTAGGAGAGGGGGTTGTGGGGGG
>CAYQZL010000248.1:0-5348 GCA_964421975.1 uncultured Rikenellaceae bacterium | reverse complement strand
ATAAACAGACCGCCGCTACGCGGCTGAGATCCTTGAGATGTCCCATATGCTATAAACAGACCGCCGCTACGCGGCTGAGATCCTTGAGATGTCCCATATGCTATAAACAGACCGCCGCTACGCGGCTGAAATCGGTGAGGTATCCCATGTGCTATAAACAGGTCGCCGCTACGCGGCTGAGATCCTTGAGATGTCCCATATGCTATAAACAGGTCGCCGCTACGCGGCTGAAAATGTATGATTATATTTATTCTAAAAATAGATCTCCGTTAATGGACTTATCAATATTCTATTTAATTAAGTTTAATAATTCCAAACTCTGAGGAATCTGCCATCAAAAATGGTTTTATAATTTTTTAAAGGATATCTTCCTGGTCCGGAAGCTGGCACACCTCCCACGGTAAGGTCATAAACAGTGCTACATTTTGGACATATAGCCTTCATAAAATCAATATTTACTTTAACAGAGGATTCATCTACTGAAAAATCATGTGGGCAAGTACGATCGTAAGCATAAAACTCTGGACTATAACCATCAAACTGTACTCTAAAAACAATTATTCCATTGTAATTATACCCGGATGAATATCTTCCCCAATTATTAGTCTGAGAAGTGATAATGACTGAATTACCTATTGCTGTCAGGCTTGAGAACTGTGCATCTCCTGTAATATCCATTGTAAAATCAATATCCCAATCAGGGATTACATCATTTTTGTCATTTTCGCAGGAATTGACTGAGAGTGCCAAAAAAATAAAAAAAATTCCTAATTTTGTTCTGTCTGCCACAATGTTGATATTAACCATGCAAAATTAGTAAAAGTGCTGCATTAATGTACAAGCTTTGCCTCCTTATTGTAATTTATTAAATATGAGTTTATTACAGCTTAGAAGAATCATTATTCCGGTTTTCGTATTAATCCTTTCGGTTCCTGTATGTCAGGCTCAGTCACTTGAAAGGCCGCCTGAGCACAAGCTTGTAAATAAAGTATCAAAGCGCCCTCCGGGAAGCAGGAAACAATATAAGATCAGAGAACCACGAAGCGTCAGCAAGGCAAAAAGAAAACAGGCTGCAGAAGAAAGGAAACGTGACAGAGAATATAAAGCTCAGCTTAAAGCTGACAGAAAGCGTCATCTTGAGATACAAACACCCGAAGTGAGAGAGCGTATTTTACAAAACAGAAAAGATTCTGACATAAATTATAAAGCTAAGAAGAAAGCCCTTTCATCAAAAAATAAAAAAGCCGGGAAGAAATACAGGTAATGGTGTAAATCCTTACATGTAAATCACTAATTTACAGAGTTATTTTTTTTGTTTATTTAAATTAATTTGTATATTTGTCTTATGAAGAGTTCCGGGTACTCCGGGATTCTTCTTATTTTTTAACTGTTTTTAGAAAAGAAAATGTCAGAGGTTTTGCACGTTACAGAAGAAGGTCTTCAGAAATTAAAAGAAGAGCTTGATCATCTGCGCACAGTTGAGAGGCCGTTGATATCCAAAATGTTATCGGATGCAAGGGATAAAGGCGATCTGACAGAGAACGCTGAATATGCAGCCGCTAAGGAAGCTCAGTCTATGCTCGAGATGAAAATTGCCAAGCTCGAAGATGTCGTAGCCCGTTCAAGAATTATTGATGAAACGAAGATCGATAATTCAACTGTCAGGATCTTACATAAGGTCAGGATCAGGAATAAAAATACTAATTCAGAAATGGAATACCAGCTTGTTCCTGAAAGTGAAGCTAATATAAAAATGGGTAAAATCGCTGTAAATTCTCCGATCGCACAGGGCCTGATAGGTAAAAAAGTTAACGAAACGGTTGAGATCCGGGTTCCGTCGGGACTAATTGTTTTCGAAATCATGTCTATTTCATTCTGACAAAATCACAGATCACAATGTCTACTATATTTTCAAGGATAATCAATGGAGAAATACCCTGTTATAAAATTGCAGAGGATGATAGATATTTTGCATTTCTCGATATAAATCCCCTGAAAGCTGGTCATACTCTCGTTGTGCCCAGACAGGAAACAGATTATATCTTCGATCTTGATAACGAAATGCTTTCAGGACTGATCATATTTTCGAAAAAGGTTGCAGCAGCAATAAAGAAGGCATTTCCGTGCAACAGGATAGGTATTGCCGTTCTAGGACTTGAAGTCCCTCATGTTCATATACATCTTGTGCCCATGGATTCAATGGAGGATGTCAATTTCAGAAATCCCAAGCTTAAGTTCTCAACTGAAGAATTCAGATCAATTGCCGAAAAGATCCGTAAGGAAATTACTTTTTAATACAATCTTTAATTCATAATTTTACAGGATAATTCATCCCGCTGCATGAATTATCTGTATGACCTTTATGACGATCTGCTCACTATACTTTTCCCCAGGATATGTTATGCCTGCGGAAATCACCTTATGCGGAATGAAAAGCTTATCTGCACCGAATGTCATGTTCTTATTCCGAGGACTGATTATCATCTGCAGGATGACAATCCTGTTGCCAGGCTATTCTGGGGAAGATGCAGAATAGAAAAGGCTGCCGCTTTTTCGTTCTATAACCGCGACAGCCGGATCAGACATCTGATTCATAATCTCAAATATAAAGGTATCAGGGAAATAGGATCTGAACTGGGAAAGATATATGGTCTTATTTTGTTCAGTTCAGGCTTCACAAATGATATTGATATTATCATTCCCGTTCCGCTTCATCCCCGGAAAGAACGTGTCCGGGGTTTTAACCAGAGCGCTCTTATCGCACAGGGTATTTCAGAAGCTTCAGGTATCCCTGTTGATATGGTTTCACTGCAAAGGGTGGCAAGTTCTTCTACCCAGACAAGGAAGTCGAGATATGAACGCTGGAAGAATGTTGAAGGAACATTCCATGTAACAGATCCCGCTTCGGTAAGGGAAAAACATATTTTGCTGGTAGATGATGTTATAACCACCGGATCGACAATGGAATCCTGTGTTACGGAACTGCTGAAACAGGAAGGAGTCAGAGTAAGTGCTGTGGCACTGGCAGTATCAGTTTTGTAGAAAGATCAGGCTGTTATTTACTTTATTCTTTCAGGATTATTCCTGACAAACTGTTTCCAGCTTTTGATCTTATTTCCATCCGGTAATCTGCCGGACTGATAGAAATGACACAGTGCTGCAGCGAGTCCGTCGGTGGCGTCGAGCTTCATTGAAGAGCCACTGAATTTCAGGATATTTGTCAGCATGGCCGCAACCTGTTCCTTGGAGGCGGATCCTACTCCTGTTATTGACATTTTTATCTTACGCGGTGCATATTCAAATATCGGCAATGAACGCGAGAGGGCTGCTGCTATAGCCGCTCCCTGTGCTCTTCCCAGCTTAAGCATCGACTGAACATTCTTCCCGTAAAAAGGAGCTTCTATAGCCAGCTCATCAGGATGGTATTCATCAATAATACCTGTTGTACGGTCAAAAATATGTTTGAGCTTCAGATAATGATCTTCAAATTTCGACAGGTCGATATATCCCATTGTCAGCAGTTCAGGTCCTGAGCATGTAGCCTTTATTACTCCGTATCCCGTTATTGTGGTACCCGGATCGATGCCAAGGATTATCCTCTCTTTCGGTTTTTGATTCACTGTTCTGTGTTTTATTTTTTCCGGATAAAAATATTATTCATCCACTCGGGTTTTTCTGAAAAACGGACCTTTTGTCTGAATGATCCTCCGCCTTTGCCCGGGAATCCTCCTGTTTCCAGGTAATATATTGCCTCTTTAAGACAGGCTTCTTTCCTGTCATCAAAATCATGTGTAATGTCATCAACAGCGGTTCTGTCAGGAGGAATACCATCGAAGTATTCACCCTGATCGATGGAATTAAATGTTGTAAATGTAACAGGCCAGAAATACCATTTCTCTGCACATGGCCATCCGTTCATACCGGCAGGTTTACCCTCTGTCGTATCCCCGACACTTACAACAGTTATTTTAGGTGAAAGGCCCGACATTACCGCTTCACTGGCTGATGCTGTTGCCCTTGTTGTAATTACGACCAGTTTTTTAACAGTACGAGGGTACAATGTTGGCACGAAAGGATATACACTGTTCTCACCCTGGTTCTTATCATTATACCGCAGCTTCAAAAAAACAGATCCGACCAGGCTGTTGCCCCCGATGTATGAAGCCAGTTTCTGGGCAATATCGAGATATCCCCCGGTATTATATCTCAGATCAAGGATAAAGTCACCTACATTACATTCTTTGAAAAAGGAAAATGCTTCTTTAAGCTCATTTTCAGTAGGTTCGATGAATGAATCCAGTACCATGTGACCGGCAACCTTTCCGTTGGAAAGATGTATAGTATCAGCCAGCATTACAGTTTTGAGAGTAAATTGCTTCTTGGCCGAGGAAATGGTTACATCCGGCTGGCCGGGGGGAGAAAAGACGAAAATTACTGTAATACCTGCGGTTGAAGGTCCGAATGCTTCATTATATGCATCAAAATCGTTGCGGTAAAGAATGTCTGCAATATCATACCCGTTAACACTCTTTACAATCCATCCCCGTCTTACTCCTTCAGCATACAACGGTGATCCGGGATCGATTGTGGCTATCCTTGCATACCGTGAATCATCCAGACCCAGGCTGATCCCATGTCCGACAAAAGTTCCCTTCATCTGGTCTGTGAACTTCTTGTAATCAACAACCCTGCTCCACCTGTCCAGCTCCTTATATCTTAATGCTTCAATTAATGTGTACGGATCAGGATAGTTTTCCCTGTTAACCGAAGGCATCTTATTATACCAGTAGTACCAGTCTTTCATAATTGCGTAAAGAGTATCCCTTGCCATGGCAGGGGTCACTTCAATAACAGGATCCTCCTTTTTGCATGAGGAAATAACAGTGGCAGTTAAAGCAATTATGATCAGTAATTTCTTCATGAATGGTGCCTGCTTTCCTTAATAGTAATCTCTTCCAAAGATAAAAAATTATCCCCCTGATGGTTTACGGTTCTGGTACCATATCCCTGATATGATGAACAATAAACCTGCCGGTGTTGTATAATAAACGGGTTCGCGGAGGATAAAGTGTACAAAAACAAGTGACAGGAAAGGAGCCAGATAAACAAGATTGCTTATCTTATCTGTTGTTTCAGCCATTTTCAAAGCTCTTAACCAGAAGTAGAATGTAATTCCCATTTCAAATAGACCTATGTAAATGGCTGATAAAAAGCCTTTTGATCCAAAGTGCCATTCGGCCGGGTATTTGATTATTATCATTAGGATGATCAGGTACAGGGATCCGGATATAAAGTTCAGAAAGAAGATCGGAAGAGCACACGTCTGAACTCCAGTCACCGCTCATTAT
>CAYQZL010000247.1:0-5396 GCA_964421975.1 uncultured Rikenellaceae bacterium | reverse complement strand
CACCCTATCCTACACTCTTTCCCTACACGACGCTCTTCCGATCTTTCTTTTTCAATATCAGCAGGAGACCCGGGTTTTTATTCCCAGATTATTTACCATTGCAGCAATACGTTTCAGGTCTTCAGGAGGTACTTTATGAAGATCGCTTCCTTCGGGAGTATCCCTGTGGATCGTATAGATCATCACTTCAGACGGACGAATTTGTTCAAGAGCCATAAGCCAGGCCGATAATTCCTCAGGTGTTGTATTATCGATCACCCTTCCGTTGTATGTACCCCGGAGGAAGAGAGTCTGGATAATGACACTCCCTTTGAGTCCTGAGAGATTTTTAATGAGGTCTCTGACCTTTACATTGACCCTGGGCTGATTATGTATCTTAACTGTCAGGTCAAATGCCGAATCAAGCTTAAGGATATTCTGATCTACTTTCAGGAGGGCTTTCCTTATTTCCAGTCGGGTTATTGATGTTGAGTTTGAAAGTACGGCAATCTTTGCATCGGGGAAATATTTATCCCGGAGTTCAATGCTGTCATCAATTATCCCGGGAAATTCAGGATGAAGTGTCGGTTCTCCGTTCCCGGCATAGGTTATTACATCAGGAGGCTGAGCGGCAGCTTTCATTTCCGAAAGCTTTTTATCAAGAGCATCATAGACCTCTTTTCTCGAAGGAAGAGGTTCATTCCTGATATTTATTTTTTCCGATGTCCACCCGCATTCACAGTAAATACAGTTGAAATTGCATACTTTTCTGTTTGTCGGCAACAGATTTATTCCGAGTGAGACCCCGAGTCTGCGGCTTTTTACCGGACCGAATATTATTTTGTCAAACAGGAAAGTTGCCATATTCAGGTTTATATTAATCGTGATACCTTAGTATCAGGGCTTAGTTTCATATTAATGAGATCGGTATTTTCAAGAAGCAGCAATCCGGGTTTTTTCCCGGGCCCGATCATTCCGTATTTATTTTCTTCTCCAAGTGCCTTTGCACCGTTGATTGTTGACCAGCGTACCAGGTCAACGATGCTTAATGACGGAAAGTGCTGCTGAAGTGTTTTCAGTTCCGAAAGGATACTTAATTTGTTATTTGAAGCAAGGCTGTCGGTGCCGATTACTATATCGCAGCCCTCTTCCGAAAGCATCAGGGCAGGAGGAATATTGTTCCCGATATGAAGATTGGAATCAGGGCAGAGGCACCAGAAAACATTTCCGCGGGTATTGATTTCTCTTACCGTTTCTTTTCCGGCGAAAGTATTGTGGACCAGAATCAGTGAACCGGAGGGAGTTATTTCATCCAGAATGGCTGAAGTACAACTTTTTGGTGTCTGCAGTACAGGAGGCAGCATCCCTGCCTTTGAAAATGCTTCAATCAGAGGACCGGAATGATCCGATAAGAATGAATCTTCTCCTTCAGATTCCATGAAATGAACTGATGTGATACGGTTATCTGCAGTTCTTTCCTTTAAAAGCCAGAAAAGAGGAAGAGAAACAGTATATACTGTATGTGGTACAATACTGTAAGGCAGTCCGGATCTTTCACATTCCACAGCCAGGCTTTCTATTTCCTTCATTTTACTTTCTGCCAGAGAAGGATCCATTGCAAATACTTCAAGAAAATTGAACCAGCTTATGCGGCTTTTCTTTTTAACATCAAATGTGAGAGGGTTATTGGAGATATCCGCACAAAATACCACTCCTTCTTCATACATCTCCATGTCGGCCGACAAAGCTGAAGAAATGATCTTTTCCGGATCATTTTCCCTTTTCTCCTGAATTGCGGTCAGGAAAGCGCCGAGGCCGCCACCTGCCGGAATAGATCCTTTCATATGTGACAGTTCAAGATGGCAATGGCAGTTAACAAATCCCGGGATGATAATTCCGTCAAGGAATTCAACCGGATGTATTTCTGTCAATATTCCACCGGTATCTTCGATATCGATCACAGTTCCGTCGTCGCTTGTTGTCAGGATACCTTTTTTCATCGGCGGCCCATCATTTGTAAATATGTAATGAGCGGAAATGCGTCTCATATCGCAGCAGAAATTATTGTGAATGAGATATTTTCAACTTTCGCATGTCTCAGTATCCCGTCCGGATTATTTTCAAAATCGAGAAGCCTTCCCCTGATGAGCAACGGAAGGTTGTCGGGTATGTTTAAATTGTAACTGTATGTATGAGGCTGCCCGTCCCTGAGATATTCAATTCCGCGGAAATAATTCCGTCTTCCGTTTTGAATGCTGTCAGCACGGCAGGTGAAGTACGTAAAGCAGGGATTCAATGTCTCGTCGGCTGGATAAAGGGTGAGAGTGTATTCCAGTAAATACTTACCGGCTATATAAAAAATATGATCAAAATATAGCTTTGAAGTATCAGATCTGCCTGCAAAATGATATTGCTGAGCCCCTTTCCACATCCCACCCTGAGGAGCCGGAATATCAATGCTTTCTTCTTCCAGCATGATCTCCATCTCACTAAGCCTGGCAAGAACATTGTCATAAATTCTTATAAGCCTTTTTGGTTTGGTAATGAAATAGTATCTGAGAGTCTTGTCCATGTCTTCTTTCGAATAGCCGTAGCTTTCAGCAATATCCTGATAATTGGCTAACGAATCCCTTGGATAATATTTATCATGAATATCAGGTAATGACAGGAGGCCATCTGTAAGGTGTACTTCATAGAGAATTCTGGAAAAGATTTTTTCCGGGATCAGTCCTTTTTCAGCATCGCTCCTGCATGCTGCTACAAGAAGCAAAAATGAAGCAGTGATCAGCAGTGCCCTGTTTATAAAGTAAAAAGATATTTCAGCCTTCTTTTTCATCTTTGCTAAGATACTTCTTTGTAAGAAATCTTACGGGATACCATGCAGCCCAGAAACCTATCAGCAGGACGGTAGCCGGTATTATGATGAAATCTTTCAGTTGCATTACAACAGGATATGATTCCATCAGAAGGGTTGAACTGTTCAGTCTTATAATACCATAAGTCTGCTGGATCCAGCAGACTATAAAACCCAGTATCATTCCGGCGATGGCCCCGATAATTGATATAAGCCAGCCCTCAAAAATGAATATCTTCCTGATGAGATTATTATCGGCCCCGAGACTGCGGAGTATCTGTATATCCCTTTCTTTCTCAATTATGAGCATGGTAAGGGAGCCGACGATGTTAAAGGAGGCAATTATAATGATCAGTGTCAGAATGAAAAATATTGCAAGACGTTCAGAGCGCATCACTTTATAAAATATTTCCTGCTGTTCATACCTGTTCTGTATGACAAAATCCTTCCCGAAAACATTGCTCACATCTCTCTGGGCTCTTTTAGGATCGATATTTTCAGAGAATTTTATTTCAATTGAACTTACTCCATCATCATTCTGAATAAGTTCACGTGTAAAATCGAGAGGCAGATAGACATATTTTGAATCATATGACTGTTCTATCTGAAAGATACCGGAGGGAAAAACATATTTTCTGTTGAAAGCATCTTCGTAGCTTAATCCTGTTCCGGCAGATACTTTTGGGACATAGATGAACAGAGGAGTGATGAAGTTTATTCTCAATCCCAGGTAGTTTGCCATACCCATACCGGGTACTGCCCACGACCGTCCGTTTTCCGATGACAGGAGGAATTCTCCATCCCACATTGAACTGTCGATTTCGGTTACTTTAACATAGTTGGCATCGACACCCTTTATTGTGCCTATGTATTCCCTGTCGCCATATTTCAGGTAGGCGTTTTCCTCAAGGGTAAGCGAATAACATGAGACACCGTCAACTTTTGACAGAAGCTCAAGTTTAGCTTTATCGGGTGTGAATGTTTTTCCTTCTGCTGCGGTTATCTTAAGGTCGGGATCGAAGGTGTTGAAGATGGAAGTGACCATCAGCTCAAGCCCGTTAAAGACCGATAATATGATTATCAGTGCCATTGTACCAACTGTAACGCCGGCCACCGATACCCCTGAGATAATATTGATCGCATTGCGCGATTTTTTCGCAAAGAGATATCTTTTCGCTATGTAAACTGGCAGTCTCACCTTCTTACTTTCCGGCTTTAACGATAAGCCCGCTACCTTTTTTATGGATTAAACGAAGATCAAAAAAGTTAAGTATTAATGCAAGAGGGAAAACGATAAGATAATAAAACGGAAGTATTATGGCAAAAAGTGATGAGCGGTTCAACATTCTGACAGGATATTTCATTGAAAGGAGCCATGAAATATTGCCGGGTGTCCCATAGGTGTATTTTATGTCGATGTTGCTGAAACCGGCTGCCCGGAGCTTAACTGTGATATCATTTATTCCGTAACCGTTCCTGACATGTTCCCCGATAAAGGATTCTTCATCGTGACTGTTTACTCCGCTCCCTCCCATGTCGGATGGAGTTGATATCAGCAAAAGACCATTGTCTGCCAGTGATAAATGAAAATTCCTGAAAACGCTTTCATCATCGCTGATATGTTCCATCACATCAACTGATAAAATAAGATCATATTTCCCGGGCTCTGCAAAGGTTGTGAGGTCTGCCACGTTAAAACTTACCCTGCCGGATAATCCTGCTTTTCTGAAAAATTCTGTACAATCTTCAACCTGCTCCTTATCGATATCAACACCGGTAATTGTCCATTTCCTGTTCATCCGGCTCATTCTCCAGGCATATTGACCGAGGCCGGAACCTGCATCAAGTATATTTGCATTATCAGGCAGTTCATTGCGGATCGCCCGGAGGGTTTTCCTGATATGCCATGTACGGAGAAGCAGTATATCCAGGAAAAAATAGAGTAATTTTCTCATGAACAGAGGTCCCGCGAAGAGTCTGCCAACCGATCTTTTAATTGGTTCGTATTGCATTCAGGTCAGGTTTTCAGCAGTTTGTCTATTTTATCAATATAGTCAAGACTGTCGTCGATGAAAAATGCAATATCAGGTACTATCCGGAGTTGTGATTTGATCTTGTGTCCGAGGTCGAATCTTATCTTTGGAGTATTATCGTGGACGACCTTCATGACATGGTTATTGTCACTGGAGGGGAATATGCTCAGATAGATCTTTGCGAACGAGAGGTCGGGACTGATCCTTACTCTTGTTATGGATATCATTTTCCCCGGGGCAAATTCGTTTCCTTTCCGGAGGAATATACCTGCAATTTCCTTCTGGATCAGGCGGGATACTTTTTTTTGTCTTGTTGATTCCACAGCCTTATATTTAATAATCAGGCAAAGGTACGAATAATTTTGCTACACGGATATCGGGGAATGGAGGCGGGGAGAGGCGTAGGTTATAAATCGGCATATCCCTGCTCTCAAGTCCCCCTCGAGGGATTGCCTGACCGCATCCCCCCTTGAGGGGGGAAGGGGGGTGTAAAGATACAACCACATCCCCCTGGCCCCCTTCAAAGGGGG
>CAYQZL010000246.1:0-5430 GCA_964421975.1 uncultured Rikenellaceae bacterium | reverse complement strand
TCTACACCCTATCCTACACTCTTTCCCTACACGACGCTCTTCCGATCTAGTGTCACACAGTTTAAAGCTTTGAAAGGCTTCTTTCTTTTACCGATCAGAGGAACAGATGAAACGATCCTGTATATTGTTTTCCTTAATCCTTTGAATTTTCCTTCAAGCCGGTAAATATCAATATTCTCCCTGCTAAGTTTCAAACCGGTTTTATAAATGAATAATCCTGTAAACCAAAGAAATCCCAGAATAAGAACAACTGCGATATTATCCCACTTCAGCTGGAAAAGCATAAGATTCAGTAAAGGTACCATCCAGGCGACAATAAAATCTGCAGTTTTTATCAGCCATTTCAGATAAGACTTCTTTCCTGTTCCTGGCTTGTTGCTTAAAAGTTCCCTGAACTGATTCCATATATGGAAGAGGAAGAACCAGACTGCAATACTGAAAAAGAAAATCCAGAATCCTTTTTTCAGATAAAAATATGTAAAGTAGATCATGAAGGCGAGCAAGGGTAACTGCCAGCTCATCATCGCCAGGTCATTCCACTTTACCGGATTTTTATCAAGACCCAGCCTGTTTCTGATTTTTTTCCCGGCTTTAAGTTCACGTATCCATCTGCTCTCCCTGTCATAAATCTTGACCAGGCTCTGGATATATATATTTATCTCCTCTCCCGGAGGAATAACGGTTTCCCTTGCTTTACGGAGGCTGTTCATTATGAACCATGTTGAAGCCGGGACGAGTATTACTGAAAGGATCGTTGTTATAAGCTTCCAGACAAATTTATCTATACGGGTGTAAATGAGGGATATTAGAAGTACAAACACGATCGCCTGTACTATCATGATCTTCCAGTTAAGGGATCTGAACCATTCCAGTGCATTTTCAAGACCCGAATAAAACGTGGGAATAAAAATAAGGGTAAGCATGGTGCTCAATGTGAGTCCGCCTATTACAGTAATTGCGAAAGAAGCGCCTATAACCGATACGAATTCCGCTTTACCCATAGCCAGAGGGAACATAGCGATGACGGTTGTTGAAGCGGTTATGAGAATGGGCCTTATTCTGGCCATCCCTGCCATCATCAGTGCCCTGGACCTCCTGTTGCCTCTTTTGCGGAGGATATTTGTATAATCGATCAGGATGATACCGTTATTCACAACCACTCCGAGCAGTATAAGCAGTCCCATCAGTGTGTTGGCATTAAGAAGGGAATTGCCGGTAAGGATCAGTCCGATCAGTGATCCGAGTGCTGCAAGGGGTATACTGAACAGAAGGACAAAAGGTAATGTAAGTGATTCGAAAACAGCGGCAAGTATCATAAAGATCAGTAAAAATGCTATGCCGATGAGTATATAAAATTCCCTGAACGGATTTTCTTCATGGATCACTTCAACGGCAATTCCTGAAGGAATGGCTAGTCCGGCAACTATCGACTCAATTTCAGCGCGCGCTCCTGTCAGAAGGTCTTTTGAGGAATTTATCTCACTGTTGAAAGAATAGGTTACAGTAATACGCTTTTCCTGATTTTCACGATGGATATTTCCTGTACCATACGCAAAAATGATCCCGGCAAGCTCTTCCATTTCCATTATTTTCCCTTCACTGTTCGTCACTTCAAGATGTTTCAGGTCGTCAATTGTTTTTTCGGCGTTCTTATCTTCAGCGATATCAGTTTCGGCATATTTGATTATTATCTCATAGCTTTCGTTTTCCTGTCTGAATGTGGCTCCGGAAGTGTATTCTCTCCCGAATGTTGCCAGAGCGGAGGAAAGGTCCATCAGTGAATAGTTATTTGCAGCTATATAATCCATATCAAAATGAAGCTGAACCTCCGGCCTGTTGTCCTGCACATTTACACTTACATTATTAATCGATTCAAGATCATCAACATATGTTTTTATATCATCGGCAAGACTTTTCATCCGGGTAAAATTCTGACCCTTGATAATAATACTTTCTGATTCGGAGCCTATTCCAAGCATTCTCATGAATGCCGATCCGGGATTTATATTATCCATACCTCCGCCCCCGCTGTCAGTAAAACCACCACTTGTTGATACATCATCCATGCTGATCTCTGCTGAAGAGATGTTTTTTGTTTTTTCAAGGATATCGTTCTTTATTTCAGGAAGGCTTCTGCGACTTTCCTTTTCCCATTCTTCCTTAAGGCTGACTGTAACGGTCGCCCTGTCTTCCTCAATCCGGCTTACGATATCCTGTTTCTCAGGTATTGATTCAAGCCTGGATTCAATCCGCTCAACAACATTATCAGTTTTGTCAAGTGTTGACCCCGATGGCATTGTGACACTTAATCTGAAATCGGGAGTGTTTATCTCTCTGGATCCGCTGATGCTCAGGGTAAGGCTGATGAGAAGAGCTGCAAAGAATACCACCAGTGTGCCAATGATTGTCTGTGCAGGCTTTTTCATACTTGCTTTAAGCAGGAGGAAATAGATCTGAATCAGCCTGTCGTGAATTGACAGCTTTTTAAAGATCCTGGCATTACTGACTGATCTGAAGGATAACAGATAATTTGTAGCCATAGGAATGAACAGGAGTGCCACAACCAGAGATACGAGCAGAGTGGAAATTATCGAGACACCAATATTTTTACCGATTATCCTGATGAGGAAGCTGGATGTAAAGAGAAATGGAAGAAAGACAATTACTGTGGTAAGGGTGGAAGCAAAAATAGCTCTCAGCACTTCTCTGGTTCCCTGGAGAACTGAAGTTTCATGATCCTTTCCTGTACCGGCAAGACGGTAGATGTTTTCAAGTACAACCACTGAATTATCGACAAGCATACCCACTGCCAGAGCAATACCGACAAGAGTAAGACTGTTTATCGAAATTCCGGCAGCATAAAAGAAATTGAATGCAGTATATACAGATATTGGAATTGATACTGCGATTATCGAAACCAGACGGATATTCCTCAGGAAGTACCAAAGGATCAGAACAGCGAGAAAGCCTCCGGTAATAGCCAGATTGATTATCTGGTTAATATTTTCCTCCATCGTTTCCGCACTGTTGTATTGTACAACTATCTCCACACCTTTTGGTGCCAGTTCCCTGTTGATCCTGTTTATCTCATCAATTGCAGATCCGGAAAGTTTTATGAGGTTAGCCTGGTTATCATTTACCAGATTTATTGTAACGGCTTCCATTCCGTTAACACGGCTGAAAGAAGTCTCTTCTTTGACTCCGTAAAAGATCTCGGCGACATCCCTGAGGAGAACAGGTCCGTTCTGCCTGACTATAATCTTTCCGATATCCTTTACATCAGTATATTCGGAAGTGATGTTTACATAATACTCATTACTGCCGTCAATAACTTTTCCCGCAAATGTTTTTTCCCTTCCGTTATTATTCAGCAGGGTCCTTACATATCCCATCGTTATTCCATGCGCTTTACAGGCTTTTTCGTCAAGCCTCACCTCAATGGAGTTTTCCTGTCCTCCATATACCTGTACCCCGGCGATCCCGTCTATATTCTCAAGTTTTGGTTTGATCTCCCTGTCAGCAATATTCCTTATCCTGTCTACACCTCCTTCACCTCTGACCTGCAGTGACATGAACTGATTGATCATCTGTTGAAGATCGATCCTGATCACGTTGATCATAAAATCTTCCGGGATAGAATTCTTAATTATATCTATTTTCTCCTGAAGTTTCAGGGCTGCATATTTCAGATCTGCATTCTGCGAATAATAGATGGTTATTATTCCGTAGTTTGATGTGATGTTTGTTTCTATCTTTTCAATATCATCAAGCGTCCCTACAGCTCCTTCAACAGGGATCACTGCCTGGGATTCTATATAGGCAGGGTCCATTTCAAGAGGAGTTCCGATCTGTACAAAAAGAGCAGGCAGATCCGGATTCGGTATTAGTTCTACCGGCAGTTTATTATAAGAGACATATCCGAGCATGGTAAGCCCGGCGAAAAGCATGCTGATCAGTATTCTTCTTTTTAAAACAAAGTCCATTTCCGTATCTGAAAGAATTACCGTTCTGCTGATGCAGATCCTTTTTTCCCTCTTATAAAATTGCTGAATGAATCAAACTTCCAGTAAACACAGGGAATTACAACAAGTGTTAGCAATGTGGAAGATATCATCCCTCCGATAACTGCAAGTGCCATTGGTGCCCTGAGCGATGCACTCTCGCCTATACCGATTGTAAGTGGCAGTAGTGCAAGAATAGTGGTAAGGCTTGTCATCATTATCGGACGTATACGCTGTGATCCTCCAAGTATTATAGCTTCTTTTATACTCATGCCTCCTTCCCTCAGCTGATTGATCCTGTCTACCAGTATGATGGCATTATTTACAGCAATACCTCCCAGCATAATGATTCCTATATAGGCCATCATGTTGAGTGGTTTACCCAGAAGCAGGAATGTCAGCACAGTTCCCACGCCGGCAAGAGGTATCGTGAGCATAATTATAAATGGCTGAATGACAGATTCAAACTGTGCAGCAAGTACCATGAATACAAGTATAAGAGAGAGTATCAGTGCAAATGTAAGATTGGACATGGACTCTTTCCGTTTGAATTCCTCCCCGGTGAATTCCATCTTATAGTCAACCGGAAGGATAAAGGAGGAGAGAGAAAGCTCAGCATCCTTTATGATCCTGTCAAAAGCAATATCCGGGTTGACCATTGCATAAATGTAACATGTCCGTGTCTGGTTTCTTCGGGTTATTTCCCTGGGACTGATGATAGTTTTTATTTCAGCCAGTTCACTCAGTGGCACTTTTACATTTCCTGCAGATATCATAAGGTCATTAAGCTGATTAAGCGGGATATCGCCAAGCTTGATTGTGATATCCTTCAGTTCACCTTCCTTTTCGAAATTTCCTGCAGATGATCCTTCAAGATAACTCCTGACCTGATTTATCACACTCTCGACACTGACACTGTAATAACTTGTTCTGAAGCGGTCAATTGCGATCTCAACTTCGGGAGTGCCTTCATCGAGCGATGTGGTAATATTGAACAACCCCGGGTTCTTTTCAAGTATGGGCTTTGCTTCATACAGTATCTTTTCAAGTTCATCATAATCTTCGCCTGATATTTCAAGGGCAAAAGGTGATTCTGATGTTCCCAGAATACTTTGAAGTGCTGTTTCATCACGTGTAAAAGTTACTTCAAGGCCCGGGACAGATTTCAGGTAATTATCCACAATGCTTATCGCATTCCCGGTTTCTGATGCATATTCTTCTTTCAGGACAATTTTGAGTGATGCCCTGTTTTCTCCTCTTGCCGTTATATCGCCTGCCAGTAATGACGAACGGTCCACCCCTGCCTGTGTGTAGATAAGCTCAATTTTTTCTCCCAGCAGCTCTCTTATTATTGCCTCTGCATTTGCTGCCGTACTGTATGTTCTTTCCAGACTCGTACCTTCGGGAAGCTTAAGTTCTGCTGTAAAAA
>CAYQZL010000245.1:0-5458 GCA_964421975.1 uncultured Rikenellaceae bacterium | reverse complement strand
AGATCTTATGGGAGAAAAGTTCCCCGAACCTTGCTGCAAGAAATCTCTCAGCTATTGCAGCACCTACTGCCATTGTGTGACCCTGACCCAGAGGCCCTGAAGTATTCTCAATACCTCTGTTAATATCCAGCTCGGGATGTCCGGGAGTCGGACTGCCCCACTGACGGAACTGCATGAGATCTTCAGTGCTGAAATGACCTGTCAGTGTAAGAACAGAATAAAGCATCGGCGACATATGACCGGGATCGAGAAAGAACCTGTCGCGGTTTATCCATGACGGATCATCGGGATCGAATCTTAAAAATTCCGAAAAAAGGATATGAATGAAATCAGCACCTCCCATTGCTCCTCCGGGGTGACCAGATCTGGCTTTCTCAACCATAGCCATCGAAAGGATCCTGATATTGTCTGCGGCCAGTTTGTTTATATCAATACTCATAATACGAATTTTACCATTAGTTATTTTAAATTAATTAATGGCAGTAAAAATAGGATTTATTGTTTATAGAAAAAATGAAAATATCTGCCGGTTACAGATATTTCCTGTCTTCGTCAGGTACCTCGAAGTATTTGTCATAAGACTTAACATCAGGGCCGGCGCTTACTTCCACCTTGTTGCCCCTGATCTTGTAAGTGCATTTCTCACCACCGATCCCGGAAAAATAGATGTTAAACTCTTTTCCTTCATCATCTTTCATCAGTATCCTTACAAGGTGCAGATATTTCATACTGTTAAGCTGAGCACCGCATATCGGACATGTATAGATGTATTCTTCTCCTTCCTTAATATGAAAAGAGGGATGAGTGGTGTGAGTATAGTCCCCGATCTCCGGATTCAGGTATACCAGACCTTTTTCCCCGCGGTTATTAAGGTTGGTAGCAGTAAGGATAATCGAGGTCTTTACATTGAGATGACCCCGGCATACTTTACATAGATATTCTACAGCCATTTTATACCTCCCGTCTGTTAATTTGGTTTATAATTTTTTCTGCAATTTCCTCAACAATATACGAAATATTTTCTCCAAAATGAATATCCTCAGGCTGAATTCCGAGAATATAAACCGGCATAGGAAAAAACTCCGATATCCGTTTAAGTGATATATTATGTGTGTTAAAAGTCAGATCCTGTATCTGGTTTATATCCAGTAATTTGAAGTTTCCGGGAGGGAGCTTCAAATCGACGCAGTCAATTAATACAAGTATATCCGGTGAGAGGGAGTTAATTTTACCAATATAGTTCTCCAGACTGGTTTCCACTGTAAGTGCTGAAATATTCTTCCGGTTGATTATTCTGCTGCTTATATATACCCCAACACCATCATCCCTTTTAAGAATATTCCCTATTCCTGCAAAAAGGATTTCCTTTTCTTTTCGCGCCAGGAGTTTTTCAAGTTCACTGAACACCTTTGAATAAATATTTGACAAGGACCTGTCTCAGGCAGTTTGGACAGATCACGTTGAACATGTCTTTTCTTTTCAGACCGTCCAGAATTTCCACATCCGTGTCCTGCCCTTCAGCGAGCTTTAGTTTCTGGTTCAGCATGTTAAGATTGAGAATCGAAGAAAATGCCTTTGGACCGAGCTTCATGTGCATATAATGAAGATGTTCCTTTGTCGTTATCACAGCACCGCAGTTTTCACATATCAAAAGCTCTTTTTCCTGAAATTCGATAACGTCTTCCCTGGAAAATGTTGCAATATCATAGATCTTATCCGACAAACTAACACCTTTTCCTGTTATACAATGTTCCTGACACATCCCGCAGAATATACATTTGCCATAGTCCCTTTGTATTATCCTGACTTTCTTTTCCTTATCATCGGTAAAGGTAATGGCATGGGGCGGACAGACATTTGCGCATGTTTCACATCCGACACAATTTTTATCGTCAACCACCGGCTTACCTCTGAAATTCTCAAAAGGTACATGAGGTTCGGCAGGGAACTTTGATGTATATGCAGGTGTAACAAGAGATATTACAGCTTCCTTTAATTCTCTGAGCTTGGGATATTTCATTTTACTGCCTCCTTGTAATCATCCTTGACCGTTTTGTCTGACAGTTTGGTGCCAAAATGATATGCCCCCCTTATAAGAGCATGTGCGGCAACTGTTGAACTGAAAAAGAGAATTGGTATCGCAACAAGTGCCTTGGCCCCTGCATCGCTTATACCTGAATGGATAATAACTCCTGCAAGAATACTGCAACAACCTAGCGTAACACATTTGGTCGCCGACTGAAGCCTGTTGTAAACATCCGGCAGACGCAAAAGACCGATACAGCCGAAAGTGTTGAACAGGACACCTGTGCATATGAATATTATTGAAACCATATCATTCATTTAGTTTTTTACCACTGAGATATTTGGCAAGTGTTATTGTACCTATGAAACTTAAAATGATCCATGCAATTCCGATATCCAGTATGAATGATTTCCCGGTCTGGATGGAAATGATGGCACAGATACCAACCACCAGGATCCCGAAGATATCGATCCCCACCATCCTGTCAGGAATAGTAGGTCCCCGGATAATCCTGTAAAGACATACGGCACACAGACCTGTCTGTATATAAAGAAGTATGGTCAGAATATCATTCATTCTGCGAAACGTTTAATATATTTTTCAAATTTCCCGATGATTTTTTTCGTATAGACGGCAGGATCATCTGTGCTTACGTATATCCAATGGATATAGAAATCATCATCAATTATATCGACTGTTATTGTTCCCGGGGTCATTGTTATTGAGTTGGCAAGCAGCATTTTAGCGAATTCCGATTTAAGACTGGATTTTACTCTTACAATTCCCGGTTTTATAGGCATTGCCGGATGTAAAACCCTGTAAGCCACGTCAAAATTTGCCTTGATACAAGCCCAGATAAAGACTATGAGATAGACCAGGAACCAGAACCATCGTACCGGCTGGAGGAATTTATAAACATTATGGAAATAATGACGTGCAAAGATCGCGGTACAGATGAAGGATGCCACTGCTCCGGTAATAATATTCGGGACGGTTAACCTGAATGTGATCAGAAGCCAGAAGATCATGGACAATATGAAAACGGCAATGTATCTCATATTCCTGTTATTTGAGAAGAATATTTTGAGGGGTCCATAAGTACATCCGCGGCAGGGATAAGTATTGTTTCCCTTACAGCAGGTAATGCCAGTATGCTTAAAAGCAGACATAATATGCTTAGTATTATCATGCTGGAAAGCATAGGGAATGGAACCTCCTTTACAATGCTTTTAAGCTTTTCATTACTGCGGTTATAGAATGCATATCTCTGGAACTTAAGGAAGGAAGCCAGGGTTATTATACTGACTATAACTGCCAGTAGTGCAAGAAGATAATATTTGGCCATTATGGCTGCAATAATGATTATCAGTTTGCTGAAAAAACCGTTAAAGGGCGGTATTCCGGATATTGCCATTGATGCAGCAAAAGATGTTGCTGCTGTAGCCGGCATATTCTTTGCCAGTCCGCCCATTTCATGCAGATCACGTGTTCCGGTTGTATATTCAATTGCACCGGCATTCAGAAAAAGAAGTCCCTTGAAGGCTGCATGGTTAATAAGATGATATATTCCTCCGGTAATCGCGAGAGCAGCAACTTCATTTCTTATTCCTTTCGATATCATCATCATCCCGATGCCCGCTGAAAGTATTACATAGCCCATCTGGCTAATACTGTGATATGCAAGAAGCCTTTTTATATCCCATTGCCCGATCGCAAGAAATACTCCGGCCACCATGGAAAGAGCACCAAGAGTGGTTATTAGTACCGACATCCCTTCACTGATGGCAAATACATTGAAAAACAATCTTATAATCACATATATTCCCACTGCTTTGATGAGCACACCCGAAAGCATCGCGGAAATGGGAGAGGGGGCTGATGAATGAGCATCCGGCAGCCATGCATGAAATGGTATTATCGCTGCTTTAAGTCCGAAACCGCTGAGAAGAAGTATCTGGACGAAAAGATAATATGTCCTTTCATATCCGGAACTGAAAACCACCCTGATATCTGCCAGATTAAGTGTTTTTGCTTTCCAGTAAACAATAGATATCCCAAGTAGTATTATGAAAGATGCAATACCTCCGAGTACCTGGTATTTAAATGTCGCTTCGAGCTCATCTTTTTCCACTCCGAACGCGACCAGAGCATAAGAGGAAATTGCCGATATCTCGAGAAAAACAAATATGTTGAAAAGATCACCGCTGATCACAACCCCGTTCATCCCGGCTGTCATGAGACAGAACAGGGCATAGTAATAATTTCCCGATGTATATCTGTCCATATAGGAGAATGAATAACATACCGAGAAAAAACCTATGACATTTATAATGCATAGCACCAATGTGTTGAAAGAATCCATGACAAGGTATATACCTATTGGAATCCCATTTACAGGCTCCCAGCCTCCAACTTTGTAAACAAAGATCTTCCCCTGTATACTGAAAAGGAAATAACAGCTGATAATAAGGAGGAAGAGAAGTATAAGCGATGCAAAATATTTACTGAGATCTTTAAATATTCGCCCGCTTATCATTATCAGAAAAGCTCCTGCCAGTGGTACTATTACAAACAATGGTATCAGCGGATTCATATCTTATCCTCTTAGATTTTTAATTTCCCGGATATCAAATGTTCCGTACTTTCTGTATATCCTGATAATAACTGCCATTATCATCGCCGTTGTAGCCAGTCCGATAACGATGGCAGTAAGGACAAGCGCCTGAGGCAAAGGATCAACATATACTTTCAGCGGATCAGCCGGATCGACTATCGGAGCGACTCCTCCCTCCCTGTATCCAATCAATGCAAGAAGAAGAAAAGTACTGAATTCCATTACAGAAAGAGATATGGCTATTTTAACCAGGTTCCTTCTCGTTATAACACCATACAGGCCGGTCAGGAATAATATGAAACATAAACAGTAAGGTATCATTCCTTTACTTCTTCTTTAAATATTATCAGGGCAAGAAAAATGGTCAGTATTGATGCAGCCACTTCAATACCTACAAATATATTGTACAACGGAATCATTCCTGCACTTATAAGCTCACCAGCGGTGCCTTTGGGAAGCCAGTTCAGGAAAAAAATCCGTGTACCGTATAATAATCCGGATGCAGCAAGGAATGTCACAAGCAGAATCGCCAGGTTCTCATACATTGTTGATCCCGTTTCCTCTTTTGTCAGCCTCATAAAATCGCTTCCAAAAGCCAGGATCAGCAGGATGAATGAGCCGGCAATGATCACTCCGCCTGCAAATCCTCCACCGGGTGTCAGATGTCCGTGAATGATCACATATATCCCGTAAAGAAACACCAGCCCTGAAATCAGCTGCGTTGTTTTCTTCACTATAACAGTCATCCCTTTCATTAATCCTTTCTCTTTTTTATTATTCCTTTCCTTACTTTATCTGTCATTGCGAGTCCCGTATTT
>CAYQZL010000244.1:0-5480 GCA_964421975.1 uncultured Rikenellaceae bacterium | reverse complement strand
AGAAAACGGCAGGAGCAAATAGAAGCAGAAAGAAAAAGGAGAGCCGAACTGGAAGCTGAGCGTATAAGAAAAGAACAGGAAGAGGCAGAACGGAGAAGGATTGAAGCAGAGCAAAAGAGGCAGGCTGATATTATGAACCGTACCAGGGATGCACTTGCAGGATCAAAAAATGCAGGAACGTCTCAGAGTGAAGGTGTTGCCGGGGGAGCCGGTAACCAGGGATCTCCTGACGGATCGGTTGATTCAAAAAACCGTGGAGAAGGAAGCGGACTGGGAAATAAGGGTGTCTCTTATAATCTTGAGGGAAGAGGTGTTCAGAGACTTCCGTTACCAGAATACAAATACCAGACTGAAGGCAGGGTTGTTGTTGAAGTAAGCGTTGACAGATCAGGAAAGGTAACTCAGGCAGTACCAGGTATAAGGGGATCTAATACTCTTGATGAAAACCTCCTGAAGGCAGCAAGGGAAGCTGCACTTAAGGCACAATTCGACCCCAATCCGGATGCTGCTTTTATCCAGAAGGGAACCATTACCTATAACTTTATACTGAAATAAGTTTCAATCTCCGCTTCTGAAGATCTCACCAACTGCTACAGCCAGGTTGTCTGTCAGGTTATTGTCCTTGACTATATAATCATAAATGCCTTTCCTGGCAAATTCAAGTACGACTTCTCCGTTCTCCTGACCTGAAAGCATAATGACCGGAATATCCGGCTTTAATTCTCTGATCTTGTTAAAAACCTCCATACCGTTTGAAAATATAAGGCTGGTGCTTGTAAAGAGATAATCAAGGATTATCAGACCGGGATTAGTTCCCAGTTCATCAATGCATTCTTCACCAGACTCAAATGCTTTAACAGTAAATCCTTCTGAAGTGAACTTTTTTACTACCAGAGTATTGATAAAGGGATCATCATCTACAATATAAATCAGCTTTTTTTTATCCATCACTGTCCCATCTATATACAATAATTCTTAAAGATAGACAAAAACAGGATCAAAATGCAAACAGGGGGAAAGGTTTCATCATTTGAATTACCTTCTCTCCCACTTTTGCGATAACAGATTCATCATCAATATTTGAAATTACCTCATCGATCAGATCAACTATAAGCGGCATATGCTCCTCTGTCATTCCTCTTGTGGTAATTGCCGGTGTTCCGACCCTGAGGCCTGATGTAAGAAATGGTGATCTTGTATCAAAGGGTACCATATTCTTATTCACTGTAATATGGGCTTTAACAAGAGTATTTTCTACTTTTTTCCCTGATATTTCCGGGAATCTTGTTCTCAGATCAATAAGCATAAGATGATTGTCCGTACCTCCGGAGACCACCTTGTATCCTTTACTTATGAAACATCCGGCCATTACCGAAGCGTTCTTTTTCACTTTTTTCTGGTATTCTTTGAATTCAGGTTCAAGGGCTTCGCCAAAAGAGACTGCTTTTGAAGCTATTACATGTTCAAGCGGGCCTCCCTGTATACCCGGGAAAACGGCTGAATTCAGAAGAGATGACATCATTCTTATTTCACCTTTCTGTGTAGTTATCCCCCATGGATTAACAAAATCCTTACCCATCAGAATAATACCGCCCCTTGGTCCCCTGAGTGTTTTATGTGTTGTGGAAGTCACGATATGTGCATATTTCAGAGGATTCTTAAGCAGGCCTGCAGCTATAAGTCCTGCAGGATGTGCCATATCGACCACGAAAATGGCTCCGGTCTTATCAGCAATTCCTCTCATTCTTTCATAATCCCATTCGCGTGAATATGCTGATGCACCTCCGATTATCATTTTGGGTTTCTCTTTTAATGCAAGCTCTTCCATCATGTCATAATCAACGAGCCCTGTATCTTCTGTCACTCCATAAGCAACAGGACGGTAAAGAATACCTGATGAGTTGACAGGTGATCCGTGAGACAGGTGCCCTCCATGAGCCAGATTTAATCCCATGAATGTATCTCCCGGTTTCAGTACAGTCATGAAAACAGCCATATTAGCCTGAGCTCCTGAGTGAGGTTGAACATTTGCATATTCCGCATCGAACAGCCTGCACAACCTGTCGATTGCAATCTGTTCTGCCTCATCAACGATCTCACAGCCTCCGTAATACCTGTTACCGGGATATCCTTCCGCATATTTGTTGGTAAGCACCGATCCCATGGCTTCAAGAACCTGGTCACTGACGAAATTTTCGGATGCGATCAGCTCAATACCATTCAGCTGACGCTGCCGCTCTCTCCCGATGATGTCAAAAAGTAATTTGTCTTTATTCATAATTCTGTTTTTTTAATACTATTCTTCTGAAAACTCTACCAATAGTTCACGATATGTCGTAAAAATCCTGGATTTGGATATAAATCCTGCATAATACCCCTTATCAAGGACCGGAAGATTCCATGCGCCGGTTTTCCTGAATGTTTCCATCACAGTTTCAATGTTCTCCTTCTTATCTATATATGAGGGAGGTATGGTCATAAGGTCCTTTACATATGTATCATAATACATTTCAGTATTAAACATTATTTCCCTTACATCCTCAAGGGAAACAACACCTTCAAGTATGTTATAATCATCCACCACCGGGAACAGATTCCTTTTTGATCTTGATATTGCTTTTACGAGATCTCCCAGGGTATCTGTCGGTTTCACTTTGACAAGATCGAGTTCGATGTCTTTTTTCCAGTCCATCATTGTCATTACCGCTTTATCCTTGTCATGGGTAATCAGTTCTCCCCTTTCTGCCAGCTGAACATGGTATATGGAATGTGGTTCAAAGCTTCTGACTGTTATGTAAGCCACAGTGGAAGTTATGATCAGGGGAATCAGCAGATCGTATCCGCCTGTAATTTCTGCAATGAGGAATATTGCTGTCAGGGGTGCATGCATAACACCTGCCATCATACCTGCCATTCCTACCAGGACAAACCTGTTATCCGGCAGGTTTATGTTAAATATTTTATTAAGTATTTCGGAAAAAAGGAATCCGTTAATACCGCCTATGAACAATGTGGGTGCAAAAATACCACCTACACCACCGCCCCCGTTTGTAAAACTTGATGCAACTACCTTCAACATTACAAGGCATAGCATGAAAAGTGCAATAACAACAAAATTATTCTGAAAACTGCCGATAAGAGTATCTCCGAACACAGCATTTGTGTCACCTCTCAGGAAAAGCATTATGGTATCATATCCCTCACCGTAGAAAGGAGGGAAAAGAAAGATCAGCATTCCCAGTATTCCTCCTCCTATCGCCAGTCGCACAAAATTATTCTTTATCTTTTCAAAACGGTTTTCGATATACAGGGTTGTCCTTGAAAAATATAAAGACAACAGCCCCGAGCCAATTCCCAGCAGAAGATACCAGGGAATGTTCTTTATAATGAAAGCTTCAGTGACCGAGAATGAAAAGAGTACCTCATCCCCCATCAGGAAATATGTTGTTGTGGCAGCTGTAACGGAAGAGATCAGCAGAGGAACAATTGATGACATTGTAAGGTCGAGCATCAGTATCTCTATGGTAAATACTATACCGGCAATTGGTGCGTTGAAAATCCCTGCAATTGCCCCGGCTGCCCCGCATCCTATCAGAAGTGTTATGCTTCTGTAACTGAGTCTGAAGAAACTACCGATAGTCGAGCCAATGGACGAACCCGTAAGTACTACCGGCGCTTCGGCACCTACTGAACCTCCAAAACCTATAGTTATTGTGGATGCCACAACCGATGTCCATGTATTATGTGCTTTCAGGAGACTTTTCTTACGCGAAATAGCATAAAGAACCCGGCTCACCCCATGCCCTATATTATCCCTTACAACATATTTCACAAAGAGGAGCGTAAGTAACATGCCGGCAAGAGGAAGTGCCAGATAAAGATAATTCCCTGCCCCCATTCTGATACCATTCGAAATGATCTGGTGAGTGTAGTGTATCCCGTTCTTCAGTATTATGGCAGCCAGAGCACTGAGTAAACCAACAATCAGGCTCAGTATGTATATTAGGTTTGCCTTCTCGGTCTCTTCCGCTTCAGGATGAAATATCTTTCTTAAAAACCTGCTTCTTAACATAATTATGCAAATATAAAAACATTACTAATCCTTCCCCGTTTTTTAATTAAGTTTGTCCGGCAGGCCCGGAAGCAATAAATTAATTACTTTCTCACAGAACTGAAAATGATGATAAAAAGATATATCATTTTTACAGCACTCCAGATCATTTTTTCATTGCATATATCAGCTCAGATTGATTCCATAAGGCCATTGCCTCCTGTGCTGGATCTTGTAACCGTCAATCCTTCATCCGGTAACGTCGAAATAACCTGGCAACCCAGTACCTCAGCCGATGTTGCCGGATATGTGGTCTATCTTTACACCAATAATGCAGGTTACGTACTTGATACCCTTGATAATCCCTTCCCTACCAGCTATATAAGGACAGGATCGGGAACATCCTATTACAGTGAATCTTATGTAATTGCCGCACTTGATACAGCGGGCAATATCAGCCCGCTTTCAAATGCACTTAATACAATATATACAGAAGCTGTTATTGATACCTGCAATAACAGGCTGCTTATAAACTGGAACAGCTACAGATCCCAACCATTCAGGGTAATTAATTATGATATAATGGTTTCCGTGGGAGGTACTCCTTTTATCAAAGCCGGAGAAAGCGGAGCAGAAGACAATTCATTCATAATAAATGATTTCACGACAGCAACAGAGTATTGTTTTATTGTCAGGGCAAACCTTGAAAACGGTAAATATTCCGGATCAAATAAGGATTGTGTGTTTACGAGGATACAGAGACCTCCTCAATGGATCAATGCTGATTATGCAAGTATTGGAGATGATAATAAAATAAACTTATCGTTCACAATTGATCCCCAGTCGGAGATCAGCTCATTCAGGCTTGAAAGAAAAACAAAAGGGACAGCGGATTTTCAGATCCTGAAAGAGTTTAAATCAGTAAAAGCCTCACTTTCCTTTACTGACAATGAAGCGGACAATAAAACAATCTACTTTTACAGGCTTGCTGCAATCAACAGTTGTGGCATTCCGGTAATATATTCCAATATTGCCTCGAACATTGTATTATTGGTAAACTTCAAAAATAACATACTTGACCTGAACTGGAACTCTTACAGAAGCTGGTCAGGCATTACCGGATTGTACATTCTTTATATCAGGACAGGCGAAGAATATAAAGAATTAGCAGATGTAGTACCACCTGACACGGTCTATTCTATCAGTTACAAAGATATAATGTATGATGTCAGTGGCGAAGAAATCTGCCTGATGGTGAAAGCATTTGAAGTATCGAATCCTTACGGGGTGTCAGGAGAAAGTTCATCAGCTGAAGTTTGCCTGCCTGTTCTTGAGAACATAACGGTCCCTGATTTATTTATACCTGAAGGCAGCAACGTAAAAAGATCGGAAGAGCGTCGTGTAGGGAAAGAGTGTAGGATAGGGTGTA
>CAYQZL010000243.1:0-5484 GCA_964421975.1 uncultured Rikenellaceae bacterium | reverse complement strand
GATTATTTCATAATTTCAAAGAACAATTTAATTTATCTAATGCCCATTAGTGATATCATCAATAAAAACGTAAATTGCAATAAATTTTTCTATCATATCCTTCAGGTTATATGGTTTGGCGACTTAAACCTGGAGGATTTTTTTAATTATACCTAATTTATATGTATTTGATTATCAACATATTGGCGTTATTTATTAACATATTTGACTGATTTACAATATCTTATATTTTTATATCAAACTACAACTAGCAACTTGAGTTAATTACCTTGTAACATTATTGCAGTCAGGTAGAATAAGATTAGATCCGGCAATTAAAAAGTCTGATAACAAATTTTCAACATGAAACATATTGTATCCCTTTTCTGTTCTGTCTTATTGAGTCTTTTGTTTGCATCCGTTCTGCAAGCACAGTCAGACATATCTGCTTCCGGGGGCAACAGTTCCGGGACAGGAGGAACTGTTAGTTACACAGCAGGGCAGATCGTGTATCAGATAATTTCAGGATCAACGGGCACAGTACCTCCCGGTGCTCAGCAGCCATGTGAAATATCTATACTGACTGCTATTGCCAATACAGAAGGGATCACTCTTGATTATAAAGTTTACCCGAATCCTGCTGCGGATATAATAACCCTGATTATCAGACCATTTGAGACGGAGAAAGTCTGGTTCAGGCTTTATGACCTGAATGGAGTGCTTCTTCAGGATTAGGAAATTACAGGTGAGATTACAGAAGTATCAATGCAAAACCTATCCCCCGCAGTTTACATAATGAAGATCATAATTGACCAGAAGGAAGTTAAAACTTTTAAAATACTTAAAAAATAACCCTATGAAGAAACTGTTTACCCTTTTAGCGGTAGTTGTACTGACCCTCGGCGTCCTTGCCCAGGCTCCTCAAGGAATTAGTTATCAGGCAGTAATAAGGGATGCTGGCAATCATCTTATAACAGATAAGCCGGTAGGAATGAAAATCAGTATCCTGCTGGGTTCCGAAACAGGAACCCCGGTTTATGTAGAGACTCATACAACATCTTCCAATGTGAATGGTCTGGTAACTATTTTGATAGGGGGCGGTACTCCGGTTTCAGGAAATTTTTCAGGAATTAACTGGTCTTCCGGTAACTACTATATTAAAACCGAGTCAGATCCTGATGGAGGAACGAATTACAGCATAACAGGTACAAGCAAGTTTCTGAGCGTACCATATGCATTTTATGCCAATAATGTATTCTGGGAACCAGCTAAGGATAATAATATATTTTTCTCTGCAGGCAACGTGGGAATAAAAACGAAGGAACCATTAGCCGCATTGGATGTAAACGGAATGATAAGGGCATCATCAGAAACGGGGAGTTACTTAAGTCTTGAAGTCCCGGTTCATGAGGTCAATGCTTATATAAATTACTTCAATGAAGAAAACAGCAGGCTCTTTTTTCAGATGAACGGAGTGAACAGGATGACCCTCGGAGTTAACGGACGGGTCGGTATCGGAACAGATACGCCTGACAGGCTGCTGGATGTGAACGGGGATGCTGTAATTAAGGGGAACCTGGATGTTTTAGGGACAATAACCGGAAATTTCTCAATAGAATCGATTGATGTTTCAAAAATTACCGGACTGCTTGGTACCGGTTATACAATGTTGTTCCCCGATGTGCTCTACAACCAGGCCAACATTGAAATTCCCAGCGTTTTTATCTGGCAATTGCTTATGGTGAGCAGCCTGGGTTTTGAAACTGAGCGTATTTCGACTCCCACAACAATTGTAAATGGCGAGCAAAGATATAAGGAGGAGGCCGGATTATCGATGGAATACCCCATTGTATTTGAGACCGCAAGTGCAACAGATATTGCAGCCCTTAAAAGCTGGTTCGACGGGGATAAGTCTCCTAAGGCGGGATCAGTTATAGTGAAGGATCTTGCAGGAAATGAAACATGCAGATATCTTTTCTTTGAATATGTTCCGGATAAATATGAAGCAGGTACTGACGGCAGAACCCGTTTTACTATTAAACATAATCTATTGCCAAATAATATCTGCCATATAGAAATGGATGGAACCGATTTTGGGAATGAACATTCTTTTAATATTGCCACCGATAAAATTGTTATAATACAGGGAGTTACATATACGGGGTTTTCGCCGGCCGTTGAAGTTAACGAGACTGCCAGGACAATTACCTTAACAATGGATTATAATGAAGGAATGGGAATTTACAATTGGGCAAAACAGACGGTCCAGGGACTTATCGGTACAAAAGATATTGCATTAATTGAGACAACCGACGGGGTTACAGAAATATCGAGAAAGAACTATTATGAGTGTATATCGATAAAATGGGAGTTGATTTATGGTTTCAGCCTTAACAAGAAACTGAAGGCACGGGTTGTGATAGCCTATGGCTTCTGGGAGAATGCATAATTTCTTATGATCTGGATCACGGGAATCAGGATTTGTTCATGTTATCATGGATTATGAAATAAACAGATGATTGGCTGTTTTTGTATCTGGCTGGCTATGAGTATCTGATGGAAAATTCAGTTTATGATTATAAATAAAAAAGTTAAATTCCTGAGATAATTAATGTTATCGATCATTTCTTTCTTGCATTCACAACCACAAAACTTCCCTTACCAGAACCATTCAATGATTGTTCTACCTTTTGTGAATTAATATCTGTTAATGTCTGGACTATCTCAGAAACTTTAAATCCGTTTCTTTCAATCATTGTAATGACCTCAGGAACTGAATAAAATGAAGAAACACTGTAAAATTTACTATTGCCCTTTTCTTTAATAAGGTATTGTCCTAATTTACTTTCCCTGTCAATAAAGGCGATAATTATTTTACTATCTGCTTTTAAAATCCTGTGCGCTTCGTTTATAGCTTTTTCTGGATATTCAATAAAACAAATTGAAGTAATGAATACGGCAAAATCAAAACTTTCGTCAGGATAAGGAAGATTTTCAGCAAACCCTTTGATAACGTTTAATTTCCGTTTTCTTGCCAAATCCAGCATACTATCTGATGGGTCAATACCGAAATTAATACCCAACTGTTCGGCAAAAATTCCGCCACCAATGCCAATTTCAATACCCTTTGTCCCCACTGGCATCACCTGCCTGATTGCAAGAAGTTCAGATTGAAAAGTGGTTTTGTTTTCTTCAAACCACTTTTCGTATTCATCAGTATATAATAAGACACCCGCAATTGGTTTTTAAATGTCTGATTTTAAAGAAATCCGTCCTTCTCTGACCATTTCAGAAATTAGTCTGAGGCCCTTTACTTACTTCATCCTTCAAAAAGAATTTTGGAAAAACCATGCTTTAATATTCGGAGAAAAAGAAGTAATTCAGAGTAGCATAACCTCAGTCTACCCCTGGAAAATTCCTTTATAATCCTTGAAGTAAAGCATTATTTAGCCTCATTATCTTTATTAAATAAGATATCATCATTCAAAAGACTGAAGAGAGATCATATGTTTAAAGTCTCTTCAATTCATACCGTTTTTTCCCCAAGCCTGGCACCAAAAAAAAAGTGTGAGTGTGAGAGCGAGAGCGAGGAAAAAGATGGTAATGATCGATCCTGCTAGTGCTTATCCAAATGTTGGATGAGGCCAAATAACATCCTGGAGATCTCTTCAAGGTTGTTAATGTGATTTTCATACTCTTCTTCCTTAATTACCGAAATCTCAAAGAGGTATTCAAGAATTACTGCAGCTTCAAAGGCGCTTCCTCTGGCAATTACCATAAAGTTTTTTCTGTCCTTATTGCTGAACCTTGAAGAGCCTTCAGCAATATTAAGCATTATACTTAATGAAGCCCTGCGAAGCTGATCATCAGCTGTCTTGTTTAAATGTTTTGAGGAAATGTTTTTGTGTACCGTAACACAAAATGATTTTGCCTTTTGATAGACGTCAAGTTTGACAAAGTCGAACATAACACAAGGAATTAATGGTTAAACACTAATAATTTATTACGAGACAGAATACCAAGTTAGGAAAAAAGTGTGAGTGTGAGAGCGAGAGCGAGGAACAGAGCGAGAGTGTTCGTTCGAGCTAACTCGCTCTCACTCTCACTCTCGCTCCGTTCAAGTGGGCCCAGCTGGGATCGAACCAGCGACCCCCTGATTATAAGCGTTGAATCTCTGATTCCAGGGATTTACACAGATTTGTATCTGTTTGTACCAGTTGATTTTGTAACAGAATAATTGCAAAAGATTTCATGGATTTATACCAATATGGTGGAAATACTGGCAGCAGAACCGGCAGCAGAAATAACTTTGTTACCGGAATGTTTATTCAGAAAGTATGCGATATAATTCAAGATTCAAATAATAATGACGACCTTCTATTTCTTTTTTCTCAAGAACATGTATTTCGCATAACCTGTTTAAATAATCCCTTGCAGTATTTTCAGCATATATCCCTGAATCAACAAGGTGTTTTACTTTGGTAAAAGGTTGAGTAAACAGTGCATTTACCAGGTCTTCAGGATTCCTGACTTTCCTTGCATCTTTTTTAATAAACTCTAATATTGAATCTTTTGCTGATACAATTTCATTGATTTTCTGGAAAGTAATCATTGATGTATATTCGATTGCATTAAGCATGAATAATAGCCAATCCTTCCAGTTACCTCTTTGAGAAACACCGGATAATCCCGAATAGTAATCTTCTTTGTGATCTAAAATATATCGGCTTAGAAACAATATCGGGACATCAAGTAAGCCCATTTTTGTCAGATAATTGATATTAAAGACCCGGCCTGTCCTGCCGTTACCATCGCGAAAAGGATGAATGGCTTCAAATTGAAAATGCGCTATAGCCATTTTTAATAAAGAATCCATTTTAAAATTTTCATGATCGTTAAGGAAAGTCACCAGATTGTCAAGCTTTTCTTTAATAACAGGCTGGCCCTTTGGTGGAGTATAAACAACCTGGCCGGCACCAGGCCCTGAACCTCCCTGCTTTATAACTGTGTTTACAAAATCAGGTCGTATCTCATCCTTTGTTTGTTTTATTTCCTGAAAGACCTTAATAAAATACTCTATATCAAAATAATCCTGTTTTTTTAAATAATTATAACCAAACCATAATGCCTCTTTATACCTTAACACCTCCTTTGAAGCTCCATTAATTTCATTGGTTTGGTCACTATATGCCCGATATAGTTCATCATCCGTTGTAAAAATATTCTCAATGGCACTTGAGGTTTTTGCTTCCTGCAAGCTGATAGTGTTGATCAATAAACCCTGATCGGGGATTACAATACTACGACCCTGAAGCTTTGCCAATGCGGCTTTAGCATCTCCCAGTTTCTCCAATATTTCTATTTTCTGATAAAGTTCTTTTCGTATAGGCAATAAGGGAAGATTATTCCATGGGACATTTCTGTCGGGATTGATCTGATATAGTATCTCAGGCATTAATTACTATTTTATTTAATATTTGCTCGACTTGTGACCTCAAATATAAT
>CAYQZL010000242.1:0-5513 GCA_964421975.1 uncultured Rikenellaceae bacterium | reverse complement strand
TTAATTAATAATCTGATCCAAAAGTATTCTGATGGAAAAGAGGACAGGAACAGTACTTATAAGGATTGAAAGTCGCGAAAGCGTTCAGCTTCTGAACGACATCATTTCACATCATTCCGATATCATCATAGGGCGCCAGGGGCTGCCCCGTGAAAATAATCAAAGCATCATATCTCTTGTTCTTGAAGGTACAACGGATCAGATCGGATCCCTTACTGGCAGTCTTGGCCGCTTAAGCGGGATCCAGGTTAAATCGGTACTTTTAAAGAACATCAATAATGAATAAAACATTTTACTTCGCTGCGCTTTGTGCAGCATCAATTACACTTTCTTCTTACGGACAGGAACAGGAAAAGCAGGAACTGAAAAGGGACCGTGTATCAATTACAGATACAACATTCAGCATGGGTGAAGTTATTGTTTCGAGTCTCAGAATTGACAGACAGGTAAAGAACCTTCCTGCACCACTGGCCGTTGTAAGATCTTTTGATTACCAGAAGCAATCATCACTGACCCTGTCAAATGTCCTGGATAAGGAATCAGGAATCTCAATGGGTGGCGACGGAGTTTGGTCAACAAACATAAATATACGCGGATTAAGCGAAAACAGGCTGGTCACTCTTATTGACGGCAACAGGGTGGAAACGGCAAATGATCTTACAGCATCGATGAGTATGGTCGACATGTATGATGTTGAAAGGGTGGAGGTGATCAAAGGAGCTCAATCATCATTATATGGTTCAGGAGCAATGGGAGGGATCGTGAATATTATTACAAAAGACGGGTATTTTTCAGATAAACCATACCTGACAGGAAATGCTGGTACTGGTTTTGCCTCGGCAAATAAACTGTTCTCGGGACATGCAGACATCAATACCGGTTCTGAAAAATGGTATTTAAGGCTCAGCGGAACTTACAGTGGAGCCGATGATATCCGGACTCCGGAGGGAGAAATGCCAAACAGTCAGTATACATATAATAACCTTACGGGTAAGATTGGGATCAGACCATTTGACGGACATATTTTCAAGCTTCAGGTTCAGCGGTACCAGGCAAACGATGTAGGCATACCGGGTGGCGATGCTTTCCCTGGTCCGGCTGAAGCAACCTATACCGGAATAGGAAGAGACCTGATATCTGCCAGTTACGAGATTAAAGATTTAAGTACCAGCCTTGGTTCACTAAAATTCGGGTATTTCACCCAGTATATCGACCGCTTTGTTTCAATGATTCCCAATACAGTAACGGAAACCTTACTGCCAAATGGCAATACCCAGCGGACGACTCCTGATTTGTTTACTCCTGCAGGAAAACATCTTACTAATGGTGGTCAGATTCAAAGTACATGGAACCTGTCTGGCCGTAATACACTTATTGCCGGAGTGGATCTATGGAGCCGTAAACTGACAACAGAACGTATTAAATATATTACAGTTCAGGTCCTTAATCCTTCAGGAGATGTAATTAAGACCAATAACATAATACGGGGTGAAACACCTACTCCCGAATCGTCATTCAGCAGCGCCGGACTATTTGTTGAGAATGAGACCAGATTTTACGATGATAAAATGACGCTTATCGTTGGTGGCAGGCTCGATGGTGTTCTGATAAAGAATAAAGATAATTATGACGTCGATTATATTACAATAAACGATGTGGTTAATAATTTCCCCGACCGCAGGCTTACCTTTGCTGAAGGATCAGAGAACAGCATATCCTGGAGTGCAAATGCAGGCTTATTGTATAATCTGACACAGAACACGGATCTTTCACTAAATGTTGCCCGTTCATTCAGAGCTCCTTCTCTTGAAGAAAGGTATAAATATATCGACCTCGGAAATTTCGTCCGTCTCGGAGATCCTGCGCTTGATCCTGAAAGCGGACTTTCACTTGACCTGGGTATCAGGAAATGGAACAGGGATCTGAATTTCCAGGCAGGAGTATTTATTAATCACATCACCAATATGATAGTTGAGACACCGGGTGAGTTCATTTATAAAGCTTTTACCGGTACTTCAGGATTTACACTCGATACACTGCCTGCACTGATAAACTCAAATGTCAGCAAGGCACTTTTATATGGAGTGGATTATAAGTTTGAATATAATTTTTACGGGAACTTTGTTCTGTATGGCTCGGGATCATTTGTACGCGGAAAAGATAACGGCGAGGGAGAAAATCTTCCGCTTATCCCGCCACTCAGGGGGCGTTTGGGAATACGTTACTCATATAATAAAATAGGATCAGCCGAATTAACGGCAAGCGGGGCTGCAAAGCAGACAAAGATCGCTGCGGGAGAAAAGGAAACAGATGGTTATGTCCGTCTGGATATGGCCATAAGCTCTGAAAAGATCAGAATTGGCAAAACCGGATTACAGATCTTTGCAGGTATAGATAATATTACTGATAATAGCTATACAAATCACCTTTCAACAAACAGGGGAAGCATAAGTGTGGAGCCGGGACGAAATATTTTTGTCCGTCTTAATTTCTCGTTTTAAAGGATTCGTTCCTGATTTTAACGATAGAATTTCAAGGAAATACCCCGGGTAATTTTTATTTCAGATGAAATTATTTTTAATCTCAGATTTGTTGTATCTTTACATTCCAATAGCCTGAGATATGAAAAATCCTGATTGTTCCGTACGGGAAAAATTAACACAACCCGTTGTCAGAGAGCCCTTCAGACCTGAGCGATATTACTCTTCACTCAAACCTAAACAATGCCCCAGATGCCGGTCAGTACTGATTGCGGAATTGCTTTATGGTGAACCCGGCAGATCGACGGAATTATATGCCGATCTGAAAGCCGGAAGAGTCGTCCCGGCAGGAAGGACCATTCGTGATGATAAACCAAATCCTACATGGAAATGTCTTGACTGCCAGACAGAGATTTTTCAGAAAGAATCCTGAAATACCCTCACATAATCAACATACATAACGTTTTTTGTTCCTTCAAATGTTCCGTAACCTTCAGGTGGTATGTCACCTGCCCATCCGCCATCCTGGATTTCGGTGCTTAAAATGATATATTCCGGTACATGTGATACTCCTTTATCACATCTCCATGATTCTTCACCATCGATATAGAAAATATATCCTTCTTTCGTCCATAGCAGACTATAAATATGATATCCTTCAAGTTTCCCGTTCATCCTTTCTCCGCTTCCGGCACTTTTGTGAAATTCCCCATAACCGTTCCAGTGCAGATTATGACATCCGTAACGTCCTTTTACCGGAACAAATTCCATAATATCTATTTCAGTCCCGTCTTCTATCGGATTATCTGCCTCCTGAAATGTTCTCCCGAAATTATGATACATTATCCAGAATGCCCCCCAGCTGCCCAACTCAATATCAAATTTTACCCGCGCTTCGTAATAACCAAACACAAAATCCTTCTTTGTTTCGATCATTCCCGCATGATGAACAGTATCATTCCCTGAAATGACTGTCCAGTTCCGGATTTCAAGTTCTCCGTTCCCGTTAAGGAGACAGGCCTCCTTTACATTTACAGCGCTGCGTCTTTTCCCGGGATTATGATATCCCCAGACCCCCGTATCCAGTTTTTCGCCGTCAAATTCGTCCTGAAAGCTTAGTACATATTTCCCGGGAAGATCTATAAGTGGTTCGGGTTTTTGTACCTTTTCATTACATCCGTTCAGTTGGATAATAACAAAACATAGAGTTGCAGGCATTATTGATGCCTTTAATACCTTTTGTGACAATTTCCTTATCATAATGAAGAGTTTTATCAGGTTGAAATCTAAATTCAATGATAAGTAAAATTATTCCTTCGGCAAGATGAAATCCGGAAAATTAAGTTCTGTTAAAGCAATAACAAAGGATTTATTAGTTTTTGCCTGATACGGTTTATACTATCCTTCTTTCAATTTCCAGAAGGGCTTTCATACTTTCTTCAGCAATTTTCTTACCGCCGGGAGACATATCAAAAACTTCAACGGAGATCCATTTATTGTAATTCAATCTTTTAAGCAGATCTGAAATCTTTACCAGTTCCTCCGGGATTTTATCAGCCATAAGCAGGGAGCCGTCCATGCTTTGTACATGAACATGCTGAATAAAGCGGAAATATCTCTCTATTATGGCGGTAAGCTCTTCGGTTTCGTCAAGGGTATTATGGAAATCGAACATTGATGAAATATTCGGATGATTTATCCTGTTGACAATTTGAATGGCTTGCTCAGAGGTATTGATAACATCTGTATCTTTTCCGGGCAGGGGTTCAATAAGTATTTTTACATTTCTTTCCTTTGCCTGATCAGCTACCTTCGTCAGGCCGTCTGTAAAAAAAGCCAATGCTTCCTGCACTGTAATTCCTCCTGATGTACCCCGTTGAGCCGGAGATCCGAAAATCATTACTTCTCCGCCAAGATCACCGCAGAAATCGATCAGTTTTCTGAGGTAGTCTATTGATCTTTGTCTGATCTGTTCATCAGGTGTGGTAAAATGCAGACCCTGAGGAGGAGCAACGAACAACCAGTGTAAACCGGCACATACAATGCCCGAATTTTTCATATCCCTTACCATTTGCTGCCTGCTGTCCTGACTGATTTCCTGAACACCTTCCTTTACAAGAGTAAAAGGTGCTATTTCCACACCGTCATATCCGGCTTTTGCAATAATATCACACTGTTCCGGCCAGCTGAATTCCTTAAGCATTTCATTGCAAAAAGCATATCTGAAAATTTTCTTTGTTTTACTGTTACCTGAGCATGATATTGGTATCCCCTGTAAACCTAATGAGCCTAAGACAAGTGCAGAAGCTCTGACAAAATCTCTTCTGTTAATATGATTCATTTTTCTTTACGGAATATTTAATAAACTAAAATAGACAATTTTTAAAGATAGTAATTTATGCATATCAATTTACCTGCTTTATATCTTCCTGAAAAACCTGACGCAATATGCTTTGCGTCGCAGTTGAGGTGGATTCATGTGCATATTGGCATCTTTATTATCATAATATCGTAAAGCAATAAAGTTGCATTTTTGGATTCCTGAAAATAACTTCATCTCAAACGTCTTGCATTTGTTTGACTATATTTGAGTCAGCTTTTTCTGATATAAGTATTTAAGAACCAAAACAGGAACAGAGGCAAGCCATGCCTCTGTTCCTTATTAAACAATCAATCAGATTCAGATCCTGATCAGTATTAGTATCCGGGATTTTGCATTGCTGCTTTTTCCTCTGCTGTGAGAGCTCTGCCCTCTTCATTATAGATGGCATCGAGGAAAGTCTGCGGTATCGGTCGCAGGTAATGCTTTTCCTGCAGAGCCGCTACTGACCCCTCATTATAAGTCCTGGCACGTTTTATAAGTGTTTTGGTGCGAGCAAGATCTTCCCAGCGGAAAAGCTCACCGTAGAGCTCGCGTGACCGCTCGTTGAGCAGGAAGCACATCATCCTGTCATAATCTGTTGTATAACCGAGAGTTGCTATAATGGCTTCGTCTACAGCCGGAAGATTAGCCGGAGTGATCCCGGTGGTAAT
>CAYQZL010000241.1:0-5659 GCA_964421975.1 uncultured Rikenellaceae bacterium | reverse complement strand
AAGATATATACTGAATTGTCTTGATCCCGTTGGCCTTTCAAGATTACTATGCGGTTTTTCATTTACTTCAGGTTCATCGTGAAAAGGTAATTTCTTCCTGAAAATAGCTGCCCATTCGTCAGGCCGTGTCTTTCTCTTTTCAGTATATTTCCCGAATTCATCCACAACCTGTGTCTCTATTATATTGAAGATTGATTCTGGATTAATATTCCCGCATGAAGGACATTCCCCGACTGATGAGTTTATCTGTGCATCAAGTGTCTTGAAATAAATTACTGAATCGACAGGATTCCCGTAATATGCCATACATCCTGCCTGATCCATTATCAGGATCTTGTCGAACATTTTAAAGATCTCTGAAGAAGGCTGATGAATTACAGAGACTACAAGTTTTCCCTTTAATGTCAGATCCCTGAGGAGATCCATCAGGTTTTCTGAATCTCTTGAGGAGAGACCCGATGTTGGTTCATCGAGTAACAGTACAGATGGTTCCCTGATCAGTTCCAGTGCAATATTCAGTCTTTTTCTTTGTCCGCCGCTTATTGTTTTGTTATATGGCGATCCCACTTTCAGGTCTCTTTTTTCAAACAGGCCAAGGTTCATAAGAGTCTTGTCGACATGAGATGTGATTTCAGCCTTTGTTTTGTTCTTAAAACAAAGACATGCAGCATAATAAAGGTTTTCAAAAACCGACAGATCCTCTATTAAAAGGTCATCCTGAGGAACATATCCCAGTACTCCTTCCGGAACGGTATTTTCCTTATGTATATCAAGGCCGTTTATCCTTACAGAACCACTTGTGGGTTTTTGTATGCCTGAGATAAGGTTTAAAAGTGTTGTTTTTCCCGAACCGCTTCCGCCAAGAATACCTATCAGCTGCCCCTGTTCGGCTGAGAAACTTACATCATTAACTGCAGGATGTTCTTCTACAAAATAGTATGACAGATTTTCAACCCTGAAAGAGATCCTGTGAACAATGGTCTCTGAAAGAAATCTTGAACTTATGTCACTATAATATATTGGATGTCCCTGGACAGATCTCAGTGAGCTTCCTTTCGAAAAAGCATATACATTTCCGGAAGTTATCTGCAGTCCGTTCAGGCTCAGCTGTTCTTCTGAAAGGTATTTCATGAACAGAAGGTCAACGCTGGCCAGCCGAAGGAATATAAGCATTGTATCCGGATACCCGGTCTCCATTTTTTTACAGATGCTGCATTCGTGGCAGCCTGGATAGAATAATAATAATGACGGATTATTCAGATTTTCAGGTTCATTATTCTTTACAAATATCTCAATCGCTTTGAAATCTTCCGTGGAGATATTAAAGACTTCCGCAACCGTATTGATAATGTTCATTCTCTGTGGAGTGAAGCAGCGGTCGGCATTGACCAGTTCAAACAGTCGCATCAGGGCAACCACCTTTTGCTCCTGGTTAAGTGTACGATTGATCTTTTTACAGATTGAAAGTATTTTAACGGAATCTTTTACCGACGGAGTTGCATTTGTATCCTTTGTAGAGGATTTCTCATTTACCGGACCGGCATGTTCATCGAATAATGCAAGGTATTCTTTTACATTTTCGCTGGAAAGCTGCCGGGTAAGGAAGTTGTGTACATATTCACGCTCACCTGGTAACATGCCCCCGTCCTGCTTGACGATCAGGGCAAATAATTCCATCAGTGCCTTCAGAATTTCTTCACTCATCGATGCTCAATGCTATTCTCAATTGCAGACGCATCTAAGTTATAAAACTATTTCTTTTTCAGAGTATGTTTAACGAATTTTCTTTGTATCCATCCCGGGAGTATCGCGGTACCGATTATCAGATATGGATAATAGCTGATTATTCTCCAGATTATGGTGATAGCCAGAGCTATACCACCGGCATGGACCGGATCGGCCGGGATTGCGTCCCTGATATAACGGCCCAGTATTATCTCCGAAAAACCGCTGCCTCCGGGAGTCGGACTTATTATCATCATGATCCAGGTAACCAGCTGCCTTGCAAATATAAGGAGGTGATCTTCAATTGTAAAGAATGCAAGCAGTATCGCATTGATGACAAAATACCTGGATGTCCACGAAAGAAATGTTGCCGTAAATGCTTTGATCCAGAAATAATAAGACTTTTTTCTGAGCTCCCTGGAGCTTGAAACAATATCATCACCTGCTTTTTCTGCAGATGTTTTCCATCGTCTAAGTAAGGGTAACCTGAAAATAAAGAGCAGGATTTTTTTAATCTTTTCAGGATCAATAAAGAGTCCGTAACCGACTAATATAACCCATGCAAGTATTATTCCATATCCAACTGATGCAACAATAACGAGATTGTTCAGCAAAGCCGGTCCTGTTCCGTGAAGAGATGTTGTGAACAGAACATCTTTACCGACTATGAGCAGTATCACGGGGAACATTATTACAAAATAAAGCTCATCCAGAAAAGAAGTTGCCAGTACAATTGAGGTGCTGCGGCCTACCGAGATACCCTCTTTGTGAATGAAAACAACTGCAACGGCAGTGCCTCCTACTGTCGATGGAGTTATTGCTGATGTAAATTCCCACAGCATGATAACCCTGAATGCCTGTCTCCAGGCAAGGTCATTTTCGGATAATACCCGTATTCTGATCATGTATCCAAGGTCTCTCCCTATCATGAAACACCATGCCACAAAGAGCCAGAACACTGCTTTCCATGTTATCTGAAGATGACTCAGCATTTCCGGATTGATCTCACGGGATATAAGCCAGGCAACAACACCCAGTCCGATCAGGATAGGTATGATTATCTTTCCGGGTTTAAGATTCCTTACCAGTTCAAAATCTCTTTGCTCGCTCACAGGTCAGGTTTTTATTCTTACCATTCAAAAGTATACTTCCCTCCGGATATATCTGCCATAAAATGTGAATTCGGGTGACTTTTACCGTTCATTTTGTAATTCCTGACATTTTCAGGAATAATTATCCTTGCTTTGCTTCCTGCAGGAATTGCCACATCCATATGAAAATTATTTTCTGACACTGCCCAGCTGACGTTTATTGTTCCGTAAGGTGTCTCTTTGGACGTTTTTGCCCAGGATATGTCTGAAGGGATCTGGGGATCAATTATTACTGATCTGAAGCCATGATCCTTATCATCAGTTCTTATCCCTCCCACAGCCTCATAGAACCATGAACCTATTCCGTTATAACAGTTATGGATCCTGCTTCTGTTCCCGTTCCAGTGTTCCCAGGTTGTGGTGGCTCCGTTTTCTGTCATATACAGATATCCCGGATAATCCTTTTTCAGCAACATTGAACAGAACAGATCTGCCTCCCTGTTTTTTACAGCCCATTCTGTAAATACCGGAATACCTACAAGGCCGCAGGCAAAATGGCCATTATATTTTTTCAGTATGATATCTCTGAGATTTTCTTTTACTTTTGCAGAAAGATCATCCGGAACAATACCGGCCAGTAAAGGATATGCAAGATCGATCTGGGAACCGCTTCCGTAAGTTCCTGCTGTTGAATTATAAAACTCATTGTTTATCAGTTCCTTTATTTTCTCCAGTTTCTGTTTGTATATTTCCGAGTCCTGTTCCTTATTAAGTATTCCGGCAATCCTGCCCATTGTCTCAAAACAGACAGCAATAAAACAGTTATTTACAAGATCTACCGAAGCAGGATCTGTCTGGTCAACTCCTTCAGGGACTGCCCAGTCCCCGAGATACCAGTTCCTGTAATCAGTATCAGGCCATCTTTTAAGAAGGCCTTCGGGGGAATACATATCCACATAACCAAGCCATTTCTGCATGACGGGATAATATTTTTCCAGCATTCTTATATCTCCGTAATTAAGGTAAGTTCTCCAGGTGGCCGTAATAATGAATCCGCACCAATATGGCCCTCCTCCGGCATTGTAGGGATTGGGTGCAGTATGCGGCATTCCTCCGTCGTCACGTATACAATCAGCCCAGGCCTGAAGCCAGTTGGAATAGAGTGGTGCAAGGTCGAACATTATCTGGGCTGTCGCGGTTGAAGCATTACCGTCACCTCCATATCCGAGCCGTTCTATTGACGGGCAATCTACAAGATATCCTCCCAGGCTCAGACACCTGAGAGTATAATTGACCATATCGTGTATTTTATTAATATCCTCATTTGAGCATTCGAATGACGAAGCAGTCCTGAAAGCAGTATGGATAAGATGAGCTTTGATATCTTCATTTACAGGCTCCTGAACCAGACCGGATATTTTTATGTAACGGAATCCGTGATAATTGAATTTGTTAATGAAAATTTCATTCTTATTGCCAGCAGATATGAAAACATCTCTCTGATCCTGATTGACCGTATTGCCATCTTTATCAAGATGGTCACAATATTCAATAAGGAGCTTTTCACCTTTGTTCAGTTGGGGGAAGCGGATCTCGGCATATCCTGTCAGGGTTTTGCCCATATCTGCAAGCCATGCCGTGTCGTTTATTTTTTTGACGGAGACAGCACTGATTGATCCGAAGATCCGGTTTGGTTCGGTAAGCTGCATTGTTGCTTCTGCCTGTGGTGTTTTTGCAGTAAATACGGGCTCCCAGGAAGTCTTGTCTAAGGATTCCGGAGTAAGATCCGCTAACAGCATGGATGCATCGACATATTCTCCTCCGAAACGGTGAGGACGCCAGGTACCGATCGTGGAGTAACCGCTGTTTCTTCCTTTCCAGAGCGTATCGGTAACTGCGATCTGCTCCCACCGGCCATCCTTCAGCTTCTCAGCCTGTGCTCTGACCAGGAGAACAGATCCTTCCACACCGGGCAGACCTTTACTGTACCAGCCCTGGGCTATCCATATAAGCAGGTCATTCCTTCCGCTCTTCACCAGATTACTGATATCGTAAGCTAATACAAGCGACCTGAGGTTGAATTGTGATACAGATGGTGTAAGGACATAATCACCGGCTTTCTGCCCGTTTACATATACTTCGTGATAGCCAAGTGAATTGACATAAAGGAATACTTTTTCACCTGTATCATCCAGATTAAATGTCCTCATCAGCTGAGGGCTTAAAGTATTTTCAGCCTCGACGGGAAAACCTATAAAATGTGCCTTCCAGTCTGATTCTTCGAGCAACCCGGTGCTGAAAAATGCGATATCGCTCCAGTCTGAAGGATTATCCTCAGCATCCCAGATCCTTACTTTCCAGTAGCACAATGATCTCGATGCAAGCTCCTTACCCTGGTAAGGTACCAGATGGTTTTCTTCTGAAATTATTTTTCCCGTATTCCAGAGATCTGCATTCTTCTCATCGAGAAGTTTTTTACTGCTGGCTGCAAGTATCTGACAGGTTTTCTGAACAGTACCATTTTTCTCAGATATTATTTTCCAGCTCAGGCACGGCTTATCTGTTCCAATACCCAAAGGGCCGGTAAGATTTTCACATCTGAGATCAGTTATCAGGGATGAATCAGTGTAAGAGCATCCCGTTAAAAATGCAATCAGAACTAATTGAAGGATAAAACAATATCTGTACATCCTGAAGTAATTTTAGTTTTGAAATTTTATGGTTCATCAAAGGTTAAAGATAATGTTTTACATGGACTGAATAAAAGAAGAAAACCTGCAAATCATGATATGCTGACCTGCAGGTTTTCAATTCAACCTAACCTTAAAAACCAGGTTCCTGAT
>CAYQZL010000240.1:0-5663 GCA_964421975.1 uncultured Rikenellaceae bacterium | reverse complement strand
TTGACCCACCACTTTTTTCCTATCTAAAAAACCTCAATTTCAACCCCCTCTCTTGGGGTGGCGCGACGCGACGAAGCAATCTGTTGCTAATAATACAGCCTACCGTTCAAACTCCAGCCTCTGCCCTCTGTAATTCTCGTTTATTTCCCCGTAGTTATATACCAGGGTCCCGTTCACAATAGTTTTTACCACTTTTGACCTGAACGCGACTCCCTCCATCGGCGACCAGCCGCATTTGTACAAAATATTATTTTTTGATACAATCCATGGATGTTCCGGGTCAATCAGCACCAGGTCAGCTTTATAGCCTTCACGTATGAATCCTCTTTTGCTGATGTTGAATAAAATGGCAGGATTATGACACATCTTTTCCACTATCTTTTCCAGACTGAATATTTTCCTGTGCCATAATTCGAACATTGCAGCCACAGAGTGCTGAACCAGGGGAGCTCCTGACGGGGATTTAAAATAAGTACCGGATTTCTCCTCAGTGGTATGTGGAGCATGATCGGTCGCAATTACATCTATTATATCATTATTGATTCCGTTAATAAGAGACTCTCTGTCGTATTTCGTCTTTATGGCAGGATTCCATCTGATCTTCGCTCCGAGTATATCATAGTCAGAATCATCAAACCACAGATGATGAATGCATACTTCGCCTGTGATCCTTTTTTCCTGAAGTATTTCATCCGCACTGAAAAGTTTCATCTCATCAGCTGTGGAGAGATGCAGAACATGCAACCGTGTATTATATTCTCTTGCAAGTTCAACCGCAAAAGATGTGGATTTGAAACAGGCATCACGGCTTCGTATCATAGGATGTAATGCGACCGGAATATCTTCACCATATTTCTTCCGGTAAAATTCGGCATTCCTCCTTATTGTTTGTTCATCCTCACAATGAGCTGCAACAGGCATGTCTGCCCTCCTGAATAATTCCTTCAGGGCATTTTCATTTTCAACAAGCATGTTACCTGTTGAGGCTCCCATGAATAATTTTATCCCGCAGACTTTAGCAGGATCCGTATTCATTATTTCATCCAGGTTATTTTCTGTCGCTCCTATGTAAAATGAATAATTTATAAGTGATTTTTCAGATCCGGCTCTGTATTTCTCTTCAAGATCCCTTACAGATATTGTCTGGGGTATAGTGTTGGGCATATCCATGAACGAAGTGACCCCTCCTGCCACGGCAGCTCGTGTTTCAGTATAAATATCTCCTTTATGTGTTAACCCGGGATCCCTGAAATGGACATGTTCATCGATAACACCCGGTATCATTATCAGACCGCTTGCATCTATTGATTTTCCTCCAACCGGCATTTCGATCTGTCCGGGTAATCCTATTTCTGATATTAATTCATCTTTAATAAGGAGATCTCCTGCAAAGGTTTTTCCTTCATTTACAATTGTAGAATTCTTTATAAGGATGGGTATCATGCTTCTTATGTGCCATTGAGCCGTTGTGCCGTTGAGCCGTTACGCCTGAACTTAATAAACCAGCTCCTGACCTTCATCCTGATAACTCCCCATAATGCCTCATTGAAAACACCACCCGACATTTTCGAGGAACCAAGCCTCCTGTCGGTAAAAATTATCGGTATCTCCACAATCTTATATCCCAGTTTCCATGCAGTGAACTTCATTTCTATCTGAAAGCCATAACCCTTCGATCTTATATGCTCAGGATGAATATTTTCCAGAACTTCCTTCTTATAGCATACAAATCCGGCAGTAGTATCCATGATCTTCATCCTGGTCACCATTCGTACATAAATTGATGCAAAATATGACATCAGGACCCTTGAAAGAGGCCAGTTGACAACATTGACACCGCTTATATATCTTGATCCGATAGCCACATCCGCACCATCTTCATGACAGGCTTTTGACAGCCTGATAAGATCGTCCGGATTATGTGAAAAATCGGCATCCATTTCAAATATATAATTGAATCCGTTCTCAAGAGCCCACTGAAAGCCGGTTATATAAGCGGTCCCCAGGCCGAGCTTGCCCGGACGTTCAATGAGATGAAGACTTTTGAATTCCGACTGCAGCTTTTTTATAATTGAAGCTGTTCCATCAGGGGAATTATCATCAATAATAAGGATATTGAAAGGAGTGCTCAGCGAAAAAATCTTTCGTATAATCGCCTCAATATTCTCACTTTCTTTGTAGGTCGGTATTATTACCAGATTGGACATACAGGATATTAAATCGCTAAAATACGGAAATTCAAATAAAAAACTTCAAAACAGAAATATTTTAAGTTATTATAAATTCTAATTTTGTCCCCCGTCAGTATTCAGGAAATGAAAAACGGATTGAGTATTCTGGTATTGTGCCTTTCACTGCCTTTTAACTCCCTGTCCCAGAATGTGGGCTGGCAGGCAGGATTATATTCTTTCTTTGATAATACTGAATTCGGGCACTCAATGGTTCAGATCCCTCAAACAATGGCTGGAGTAAGGTTTGCACCCGGGATGTCTGTAAGTTACGATTCAGTACACACGATTGCAGCCGGAGTCAATATGCTTCATGAGTATGGGAGCAACAAGGTTATCGGTGATCTTTCCCCGACAGCATATTACATGTTCAGAAAAAACCATATAAGCTTCCTTGCCGGAGCATTTCCGAGAGATATGGCACTTGAAAGATATCCCAGGATTTTTTTCAGGGATTCGGTAATATATTACCGGCCCAATGTAAATGGGATCCTTCTGGATTATGAGAGAGATAAAATTTCAGCAAATCTTTGGCTTGACTGGACCAGCCGACAGTCTTATGAACATCGGGAGACCTTTTTTGTCGGTTTCTCAGGAAGATATAAATGGGAATACTTTTATGTTCAGAACTTCAGTTATATGTTCCATTTTGCGGGTTATATGGATCCACTGATCGATGAGCCTCTTCATGATAACCTTCTTCAGCTTACTTCCGTCGGAACCGATCTCTCGAGAATAACAGTCTTTGACAGGCTGGAACTCAATATAGGATATGTAACGGGATTTGACCGCTCCCGGGCTGATAATACAGGTTGGCTGATTCATAACGGATTCCTTTCCGAATTTTTTATTGAATATAAAAGGTTCGGACTGTTCAATACTTTCTATGCCGGCGAAAACCAGATGAGCTTTTACGAAGATCATGATAATGAACTTTACTGGGGAGATCCGTTCTACAGGACAAATACATACAACCGGTCGGATCTGTATCTTGACTTCCTCAGAAATGACATTGTTAAAGCCAGATTGCTGTTTTCATTTCATTTTACAGAAAAGAATATCTACAATGAACAGGCTCTGAAAGTATCTGTTAATCTAAATAATATCAGGCTGAAGCATTGAAAAATCCTGAAAATAATCTGACTGAAGGCATTGCAGCCAAACTTGATTACAGAAGTATTTTTATCCTGTTCCTGGTCCTATGGTTTATTATTAACCTTATACAGGCTATTTTTACTGAAGTCCTGAGCGATGAAGCTTATTATGGTTTGTTTGGCCGGTATCTGGACTGGGGTTATTATGACCATCCTCCGATGGTTGCACTGATGACAAGGATCAGTTCTGTTTTCTTTTCCGGAAACCTTGGCATCAGGTTTATGACTGTGGTATTACAGCTCGGTACAATTATATTAATATGGAGAACGGCAGGCTTCAGGAAACCGGACAAACGGAGTGTGACGATATTCTTTATACTTACTGCCTCAATCAGCCTCTTTTCAGTATATGGTGTTCTGACTTCCCCTGATGCACCTCTGTTATTCTTTACGGCACTTTTCTTCTTTTCATATAAAAGGTTCATTAATAATGATGGCTGGAAATCTGTTCTGCTGATGGCACTTTCCATGGCCGGACTTGTATATAGCAAATATCAGGCAGTGCTGGTGATAGGAATTGTCGTATTATCAAATTTCAGATTACTAAGGAATTACAGGTTCTGGATCGCGGGAGTGATTGCACTTTTGATCCTTTCACCGCATATTTACTGGCAGATATCAAATGGTTTCCCCAGTTTCCGCTACCATCTGGTTGACAGATCGGCCGGTTTCCGCTGGAGCTATTTCCTCGAATATCTGCCGAACCAGATGGCAGTATTCAATCCCTTCACCCTCGGGGCCGTGATTTATGTTATGATCAGGTACAGACCTGACGGTCTGATAAATAAAAACTATTATTTCCAGATTGCCGGATTCATTATTTTTTTCTGGCTGATGTCTTTCCGTGGGCATGTTGAACCTCACTGGACAATTGCCGGTTCAATACCTGTGATACTGATCCTGTCTGATAAATGTCTCACCGACACTTCACTTTTAAAATATACCCGCAGATTCATACTGCCATCATTACTGCTTCTTGTGGCAATACGTGTGATCATGATGTCTGATATCAGGTTTGTGCGGGATATTGCATACGGCGGAAAAGAAAAGAAATACAGGGAGATCGAAGCTGATGCGAAGGATCTGCCGGTTATTTTTACAGGAGCATTTCAGCGACCGTCACTTTACACTTTTTTTACAGGCAGGGAGGCCATGGCTGTCAGTTCTGTTTATACACGTCAGACCCAGTTTGATCTCTGGCAGTTTGAGAAGAAATATCACAACCGTCCGGCATTTATATGCCTTAATCAGCTTACAAATTCACAGATCTATGTCTCCGATACTGCAGGATTTGGCGGTTTCAGAACAGACAGTCTTCAGACTGTAAACAGGATGATAATCAATTTTGATTTAAATAAAGATATCCTTTTTTCCGGTGATACAATAACCCTGCAATTTTCAGTCCGTAATCCGTATGAATTTGATATTGATTTCAATCACAAACACTTCCCTGTGGAACTTTGCATGATACTTGTAAAAGGAAGGGATCTGCATGTTCAGCAGGTATTTCCGGATAAGAAAATCAATACGATACATTCAGGAGAAACAGCATACCGGACATTTTCAGCAGTTATACCGGATTTACCTGCAGACAGCTACAGTTTCGGTTTGTCACTTAATACTATATTCGGGCCATCGCTGAACAGCAATTTTAAAAAGATCAGGATAGGGAAAGATGATTGACAGGATTGTAATAATAAAATTCCTGAAGTTCTGTGTAGTAGGACTTTCGGGGATGCTGATCGATTTCGGTACTACATGGCTTTTAAAGGAAAAAGCAAGGATAAACAAGTATATTGCCAATTCAACGGGATTTATCCTTGCGGCAACATCAAATTATATCTGGAACAGGATCTGGACCTTCGGAAGTAAAAATGAAGAAATTGCTGTCGAGTATTTTTCTTTCATACTTATTTCAATTGCAGGTCTGGGTATAAATAATTTTGTAATATTTATTCTTAATGATAAGCTTAAGATGAATTTTTATCTTTCCAAGCTTATTGCCATAGGGGTTGTGACGATATGGAATTTCGCCATGAATTTCCTGATCACATTCAGATAGAGGGTATATTTTTCATGAAAATTTGCGGAAAATATTTTTTTAAATTTGATGTTGTAAAAAAGGAATCAATTTATATCTTTGCAGCCGCTTTGAATATAAATACCTGTATATAAAACAGAGTACAGTTCTTTGAAATTATGAAGTAGCAACCAGGCGGGATATTGATATCTCGTCAGAGGAACTTGTATAGTAATCTGAGAGAGACCGGGTGTAACGAAG
>CAYQZL010000239.1:0-5691 GCA_964421975.1 uncultured Rikenellaceae bacterium | reverse complement strand
TGTGCTCTTCCGATCTATCCGCTTTTTGTAAGAGGAATCTCTTTCGACATTCCGCCTTCAACAGGTACCATGAACAATTGTCCAAGGAAATCGCTTATTGAGGTTCTTCTTGACCTGTAAACGATATTCTTTCCGTCAGGGGTCCATGTAAGGACAATATTATTAGGACCCATACGGTCACCGATATCATCTCTTGAAAGTGTTGCGGTATGGGTTAATCTTCTTGGAGTCCCTCCTTCACCTGGTATAATGAACACTTCGGTATATCCGTTATACTGACCGGTGAATGCGATATATCTGCCATCAGGTGAGAATCTCGGAAAGATTTCGTATCCGGTGTCAGTAGTCAGTTTTCTGGCCATGCCTCCGCCGGAGGGAACAGAATAAAGATCACCGGCATAGCTGAATACGATCTTATCTCCGTTTATAGCAGGGAATCGCAACAACCTTGCTTCGTCCATTGCAGTCAATGAAAAACATACTGATAACAGTATGAAAGTAAATCTCAATTTTATAATCATAATTCAAGAATTTAAATTCAGGATAATGCCCCAATTTAGAAAAAAATAATGATCCTGACACATGCTTATGATTAACTTATCGGGTAGTCAGGAAAATTATGAATTTAACTGATTAATAAGTTCGTAATAATTAAAACAGGGTATTTTTAATATCCCGTTTAAACTCCTTTATAACATCAGGAGTATTCCTGTCGGCATAGCGGTTGTTAACAAGCGGACCTATTGTATGGGCTTTTAGAATATTTTCCGGACAAGGTTTCAGTATCTGAGAGGCAATTTCAGGTGAAGTGGTCAGATCGATCCATTTTTTTTCATCATCTTTTAAAAGTATGGCAGGCATACGTTTCTTCGAATTATGGATCTCAGCCATCATTTCGTTTGCTTCGGTAGTAATTATCGTAAAAGTGTTTAATATCTCTCCTTTTTCCTTATTCTTCCATTCGGAATACAGCCCGGCCAGTGTAAGTATTTCTCCGGAGGCACTATAAATATACCAGGGTATTTTCTCCTTACCGGCATGTTGCCATTCATAAAAACCTCTTACCGGGATCAGGCATCTTTTAGATTTAAAAGAAGATGAGAAAGAAGGTTTTGATGCAATGCTTTCGGAACGTGCATTGAATGTTAAGGTTCTTATCTCATTTGCATCCTGCTCACTTTTAATCCAGGGAGGAATGAGACCCCATTTAAGGAAGCGTACAGTCGGATAGCCGGTACAGACTGCCGCTAATTCGGGAAGGCTGAAAGCATGATAGTAATAACTCGGTTCATAACGGTATTTATCCGGGAAATTCAAACCATAACGTTGTTCAATTTCCTCCTTGATGAGGTTGACATTAACCGAAAAACACATTATCGTGTAAATAATTCGTGATTATCAGTTGTAGTGAGGGGTACGGGAACAGAATAACTGAACAGGTCGGAATATTTATCCGCATTAAGGCCTGAAGTAACCCTGTACATGAGGCTATTGACGTATGAATGTATTTCCGGACCGTTCCATGCGCTTGTATTCAGGAGTACAACCCATGCAGTTCCGTCCGCCTCTCTTTTCATCATACCTGCAGTACCCGGGAACGAACCAGTTCTCCACCATGTTCCGTTATCGAGGGTGGTTTTCCAGCCTGCAGGTGCAAGACCCTGATTATTATCGGTCATCATTTCTATGCTCAGGGGAGACAAGATATCCTGACGGGAATTGAATCCGTCAACAGCAAGCAAAAGGCGCATAAGATCGGGAGCAGTGGCAAGCCATGCGCCTGCAGCGCCGAGAGCTTCTATGTCATTTCCTCCATAACATGGAGAAAGAAGTTCACCTGTACCATATACCGATGGTTTCGGAAGTACATCAGAAGGCACATAATATGATACTTCAAATGGTGCTTTCTGTGTTTTCAGGTTATGAGCCAGAACCATGTCATGAATACCGATCGGTTCAAGGATCGATTTCTTACAGTACTCATCATAGGGCAAGCCTGATACTTTTTCGATAACAAGACCAAGGATAGCATATCCGAGATTAGAATATGCCCTGCCTGTACCCGGAGTGAAATGAAGTCTCTTATCCAGTGCGAAACGAATGATGGTCCTGGTATCAACGGGAAGTTCAACTCCCATCTGGTCAGCAATAACAAGGGGCATGAACATCTGGTCGCCCCATCGCTGTGACCAGCCTGCTTCATGACTTAAAAGATGGGCCACGGTAATATCATATGCCCTGTTATCCCTGGGATCATTGAAATAAGGATCATCAAGAATGGCATTTTCCCCAAAGACTTTATCATTAAGCGATAATCTGCCCTCTTCTGCCAGTTTCATTACTGCAACCGCCGTTATCAGCTTTGAGATGCTTGCAATACGAAACTTATAAAAAGGCTGCACCAGTTCTTTTGTGACAGTATCGGCAAAGCCAAATCCTCTTGCATAGATGAGCTTTCCGTTTTTGGCAACGGCTACAGATACACCATTTATTTCCCATCTGTGCATAAATGATGTGATATTTTTTTCAATATAATTGAATTCCGGACCTTCCGAATGAGTATTTGTGAGGCGGACGTTATCCAGAACAAGCTTATTTCCCATGTTATTACCTTCATTAATAGCACCGGGATTATAGCTTATAATGGTGACCAGAAGGGCAATCAGCAATATTTTTTTATGTCGTGTCAAACAGTATCGACTTTTCTGTCCGCAAAAATAAGAACTATTCTTAAGTATAAAATTAACGAATCGCTGATTTTATAAATAAGAAGCAGAATTTATTCACAAATTACCAAAAAACCATTACGGTTTAGCTGCATGAAATATCGATCAAAGAATTAACTTTGTGTTATGTCAAAAAAAGTCCCGGTCGTCCGATTCATTCTGGCAGCAATATTTGCGTGTCTGGTTGGGAATACAGGTGCACAGGTTACGGAAATAGATACTTCTGAATATCTGCCACTGATATTTGACGGTGCTCTGGAATACAATCTGACAATAGCAGCAGTTGCGGGATACAGTTCCGAAATAGAAAGACTTGTCAGGGCAGGTGCCGAAGTGGATGCTGAAAGCACAGAGGGTGCGACACCGCTTTTTTTTGCCATAATAAACCGCCGTAATGAAGCAGTAAGAAAGCTCATCGAAGCAGGTGCAGATGTGAATAAATTATCGCTTCAGAATGAAAATCCGCTATATCTCGCAATGAGTGTCAAGGATCCGGTCATTGCGGAAATGCTCATCAGAGCAGGTGCCGATGTCAATTATACCAACAAGGCAGGTGTCACTCCGCTACATATAGCGTCGGCTTATGGTCTTTTTGATCTGACTGATCTGTTCCTGTATTACGAAGCAGATATTGATGCCAAGGACGATGATGGAACAACTCCGCTGATGGCAGCAGTATGGGCCGGGTATCCGGATATTGCAGAGCTGTTGATCCGGAACGGTGCTAATATGGAATCGAGGGATAAAGAAGGATTTACACCATTCATGGTTGCAGCCCAGAATGGAGATACACTTATGATGAATATGCTTGCAGGAAGAGGTGTTGATATCTATGCAAAAAACATCTTCAATTGGGACGCACTGGCACTTAGCATAAAATCGAACCGTATCCATGCAACAGAATTTCTTCTCAAAAAGGGGAATAAGTGGGGTGATGAGTCTCAGGCAGCAGTAAATCCGTATAATATTGCTGCAAAATACAGGAGAGAAGAGATGATGGAACTACTGAAAAGGGAAAAGGTACCCGGCCGATATCAGAAGCGTCTGGATCAGATGGCCATCTCGTTGTCGTCAAAATTCAATACAAAAGATTATTTCAGCGGGATGAACCTGTCCTTCAAGGAACCTATGAGTAATATGGGTTTCATAGCCGGAATCGACACAAAGTTATGGCGCACAAGGGTACTCATGAAAGAGAGTGAGGATCTTTATTATCAGTATTATGATAAAAGTTCCATGGTATATGCAGGTGCCTTCCGGGAATTCCAGCTTACTGATAACCAGTTCAAAGGGAATTTTTATTTTTCCGCTTCATTATCTGCCGCTTATTCATTTGCCAATAAACTCAGGGGTACAGATATCACTCCCGGAAACAAGTTACGGATAATACCTGCAACTTTGTTTAAATATGAAAAAAGTATACTTCAGGTTTTTGCAGGACTGGAATATACTGGTTCACAGTATTATAAAACTGGACCTATATGGATCAGGGCAGGTGTTTCCGTAAACATTTATTTTGATCCGGACAGGGCACCCGGGAAAATCATAAAATGGTATTAAGAAGAAATGAAAGCTTACAGGATATTTCTGATTTTTCTGATGATGGCACTTATTTTCTCCTGTGAAGATGAGTATAAAATAACTTTTGTCAATTGCAATGAATGTACTGAGATGGAGCCTCTGCTTGCATCTGTATACATACATCTTCGTGATCCTTATGAATTCGGATCCGCAAGCGGAATAATCTCAATCGACATTTTTGAGGGGAATTTCGAGGATCAGGTTCTTTTTAAATCGGTCGAGACATCAAGCAAAGAAACAAACATAATTCTTCCCATAAATAAGAGATATACACTTGCAGCCACTTATGTAATTAACAATAAAAATTACATAGTGATTAATTCAATCACTCCAAAAGTAAAATTTACCGAGAGCGGATGTGATGAACCATGTTACTACACCTCTCCGCGTAACATCAGCCTGAAACTCAAGTCCACAAAATAATCCGTTTTTTAAACAAGGGATGTTCAGCCCTTGTAGCTGAACAACGGATCTCCCTTCAATGCTTTTTCCCTGATCATTATCACTTCCTGATTTTTAAGAGGAGTGATTCTTTCATGAAGGGTAAGTGCGGTTCTGAAAAGATTCTCGTCGCCCGGAGGGACAGCTGCGGTAATGGGATGAGAAAGTGTGAATCTAAGGCCCATCAGAATATCTTCATTGGTTGCCAGTGGTTCATACCAGCACTTCGGATATTTTGTCCGGTCGGCATTTTTTGGCCATGGTCCTTTTGCCATTGCTTTCAGAGCCAGAATTCCCATTTTCTTTTCCTGTGCACGTGCAAGTACCTGTGGTCCGAAGTTACCTGCATTCCAGGTTGCAAAATTGAAGGGGAAGAGTATTGTATCATAATCGAAACGGTCCATCATAGCCATGGCAGCTTCGACCGAATGTGCAGAGAAACCAATAAAGCGGATCCTTCCGTCTTTTCTTGCTTTAAGGAATGTTTCCATTGCTCCCCCGGGAGCATGTATTTTTTCAACATCATCAAGGGTCGTTACGGCATGAAACTGATAAAGATCAAAATGATCTGTACGAAGGTTCCTGAGTGATTGTTCAAGTTCAGCTTCAGCTTCTTCCCGGTTTCTTTTCTGAGTCTTACAGGCAAGGAAAACATCTTTTCTGTAAGGTTCCAGTGCCGGACCAAGCATTTGTTCTGCATTACCATATGAAGGTGCTACATCGAAATAGTTTATACCGGTATCAATTGCCATCTTTACCCGTTCCGATGCTTCCCGGGCTGTGGCATCTCTTACAACTATTCCCCCGAATCCGATTATGGAAAGCATCTCTCCTGTTTTTCCAAGCATCCGCTTTTCAATTCTGCCCTTTTTCTTTTTTCTTTTCATATCTGTCAGAGATCGGAAGAGCGTCGTGTAGGGAAAGAGTGTAGGATAGGGTGTAG